>NZ_JBHTSA010000028.1:0-84145 GCF_042795405.1 Streptomyces sp. NPDC056480
CGGATGTGGAAGCCCAGTAATGGGTGGAGCTGACCGGTACTAATAGGCCGAGGGCTTGTCCTCAGTTGCTCGCGTCCACTGTGTTAGTTCTGAAGTAACGACCGTGTTGTCATCCGGTTGGTTAACTTCATAGAGTTTCGGTGGTCATAGCGTTAGGGAAACGCCCGGTTACATTCCGAACCCGGAAGCTAAGCCTTTCAGCGCCGATGGTACTGCAGGGGGGACCCTGTGGGAGAGTAGGACGCCGCCGAACACCCGCCCTTTTAGCTCAGTCGGTAGAGCGTCTCCATGGTAAGGAGAAGGTCAACGGTTCGATTCCGTTAAAGGGCTCCAAGTAAGAAGGCCCCCGCCTATGGCGGGGGCCTTTTTGCGTTCCCGAGGGGGAGGGACGACGGATGGACGGACGGGCGGCGATCCCCCTGGGGGGATCGCCGGCATCGTCAGCGGTCGTCCGGTTCGCGGAGGCGCATGGCCAGGATGGCCATGTCGTCGGAGGCCGGGGCCTGCGCGAAGCGTTCCACCGCGCGGAGCACCCGGGAGGCGACCGCACCGGCTGTCAGGCCCGTACAGGTCTTGAGGACCTCGGCGAGGCCGTCGTCGCCCAGCATGCGGGTGCCCTCACGGCGTTCCGTCACGCCGTCCGTGACACAGAGCAGGACGTCGCCCGGGTCGAGCGTGATGGTCTCCTCGTACAGTTCGAGGTCCTCCATCACGCCGAGGAGGGGCTGGGGCTCGGCCGCGGAGGTCACCGTGCCGTCCGGGCGGAGCCGCAGGGGAAGCGGATGGCCGGCGCAGACGACCTTGAGGATCGCGGAGCCGTCCTCCTGGGGGCGCATCTCGCCGTACAGGAGGGTGAGGAAACGGCTGCGGGCGCCCTCGTCGAGGATCGCCGCGTTCAGGCGTTCCAGGACGGCCGGGCCGCCGAAGCCCTCGCGGGCCAGCAGACGGAGGGCGTGGCGGGCCAGGCCGGTGACGGCGGCCGCCTCGGGTCCCGTACCGCAGACGTCTCCGATGGCGAAGCCGTAGGCGCCGTCGCGGATCGGGAAGAGGTCGTAGAAGTCGCCTCCGACCTCGTTGCCCTCGCCGGCCGCGCGGTAGATGACGTCGACCTCGACACCCGGGATGTGGGGGAGGCCGGGCGGGAGGAGGCTGCGCTGGAGGGACTGGCTGATCGCCACGCGCTCCGAGTACAGCCGGGCGTTGTCCAGGGCCAGGGCGGCCCGGCGCGAGAGGTCCTCGGCGAGCTCCAGGATCTCCTGGCGGAAGTGGTCCTCCGAGGGACGGCCCAGGGTCAGCATGCCGATGACCCGGTTGCGGGCGACCAGCGGCAGGACGACTGTCTCGCCGGCGACCGCGCTCGCGGTGGCCAGGGTGGTGTCGATGCCGGAGGAGAGCGGGCTCGTCGGGTGGTCGAGGGCGCGGACCGAGGCGCTCAGGGCCGCGCGGTGGGCGGCGTCGCCCGGTGCGGTCCATACGCGGGCGCCGGGGGTCGGTACCGGGTCGGGAGGCGAGATGGAGGAGAGCAGGTCCTTGAGGCCGTCGATGCGGTCCTCGTCCTCGTGGAGCACGTACGAGAGGTACGGGTCGGAGGACTGGTCGGCGATCGTGTAGACCGCGCACCAGGTGGCGAGGGTCGGGACCGTCATCTGGGCCATCAGGGCCAGGGTCTGGTCCCGGTCGAGCGTGCCCGCGAGCAGGTCGGAGGCCTCGACGAGGAAGCTGAGGGAGCCGCGGCGGAGGCGTTCCAGCTCGCCGAGGCGGGCGGACTCGACGGCCAGGGCGATGCGGTCGGCGGCGAACTGGAGGCGGAGGGCCTCTTCGTTGGAGTAGCGGTTCGCGGTCTCGGCGGCGACGCCGAGGGAGCCGGTGAGCCGGCCCTCGACCTTGAGGGGCACGGTGACGACCGAGCGCATGCCGGTGCCTTCGAGGAGGGGGACGGCGCCGGGGACGGCGGCCAGGTCCTCGTGCACGGCGGGCATGCGTGCGGAGCCGTAGCGGCTGGCGCCGGTCTCCACGGGGACGCGGGCGAAGCGCTGGCGGGCGGCCGGGAGGCCGGTGGTCGCCCGTACCTCGAGTTCCGTCTCGTCGTCGGTGGCGAGGAGGAGGAAGGCGGCGTCGCCGTCGAGCATGTCGCGGGCGCGTTCGACCGTGCGCTGGAGCAGGCCGTCGAGGTCGTCGGGGGCGGGGGAGCCGATGAAGACCTCGAAGGGGTCCGTGGCGCGGTTCTCGGAGCCCGGCTCGGAGGCGGGGCGCTGCGGGGTCTGGAGGACGGCCCGTTCGTGCTCGCGCACCAGGAGGCAGACGGTGGAGGGCTCGCCCTGGGAGTCGCGGACGCGGAGGTGGGCGGCGTAGACGGGGATGACGCGGCCGTCGGCGCAGCGGATGCCGTAACTGCCCTCCCAGCGGGAGAGGCGGAGCGCCTCGGCGAGGCCGGTGCCGATGCCGGGGGTGTGGGGCCAGGCCGCGAGGTCGCCCAGGGGTTTGCCGGTGACCTGTTCGGAGGCGTAACCGAAGAGTTCCTCGGCGTCCTCGTTCCATGCGGAGATGGCTCCGCCGCGGTCGATCTGGACGACGGCGACGCGGACGCGGCTGTCGGTGACCGGGAGGAGCGCGTCCGGCAGGACGGGGCCGGCGGAGCGGGTGCCGACCGGGCGCTGGGCGAGGTCGAGGTGGAACCAGACGTGCTTGCGGGTGGGGGTGTAGTCGACGCCCCAGCGGTGGGCGAGGGCGGCGCAGAGCAGCAGGCCGCGGCCGTTCTCGCGGTCGGGGCTGCCGAGGGTGCGGCCGCTCTGGACGGGGATCTCGCGCTCGGGGTAGCGGTCGGCGACCTCGACGCGGATGCTGTCCTCCGAGCGGAGGCAGAGGACCTCCGCGGAGGTGCCGGCGTGGATGACGGCGTTGGTGACCAGCTCGCTGGTGAGGACGACCGCGTCGTCGACGAGTTCCGGGTGCCCCCAGCCCTGGAGGGTGTCCCGGACGAACGCGCGGGCGGCCGCGACGGACCGCCCGACGGGCTCGAAGCTGGCAGTCGCCCGCGCGGTGATCACAGCACTCCTCGTACGCGTCTCGACGCCCGGCTCTGCCATGCTCGGTCTGTCCCTCCCGCTGCCCGGTGGTCGTACGCGCACCACACCGCCCCTGCCGGGCGGACCGGGGCGGTTGGACAGTCGGAAGCCAGGTTACTTACCTTCACTGTCCGAGCGGATGCCGGTCATCGCTGAATCCGTCCCCAGGGGGTAGGGACGGATGTGCGAAGCTGCCGAACTGTTATCGCCTGGTTCGGTGGCGGTGAAACACTGGGCAGGCTACCGGCGGAAGCCGGAGCGGTACGGTCGACCCCTTTCGGGAGGGACACGGTGGAACCTGGCACGGCGGCGCGGCGCGGCGGAGGCAGCGGTACGCGCGCGAGGGGCGGGCGTTCCCGTGGGGGGACGGTACAGGTGGACGCGGCGGCGCTGGAGCGGCTGCTGGCCGCACTGGTGTCCATGCGGGACGGAAACCTCCGCAGGCGGCTGACGGTGTCCGGCGACGGGGTCATGGCGGAGATCTCCGCCGTGTTCAACGAGGTCGCGGACCGGCAGATGCATGTGACGGGGGAGCTGTCGAGGGTCCGCCGGGTGGTGGGACGCGAGGGCAAGCTGTCCGAGCGGCTCGAGGCGGGGGCCGGTGAGGGGGCGTGGGCGGCGGCGATCGAGGCCGCGAACGCGCTCGTCGACGATCTGGCCCGGCCGGTGTCCGAGGTGGGGCGGGTGCTCTCGGCGGTGGCCGAGGGTGATCTGGACCAGCGGATGGACCTGCGTTCGGAGGGTGCCGACGGGGCGGTCCGGCCGCTGCGCGGGGAGTTCCTGAAGGTCGCCCGTACCGCGAACAACCTCGTCGACCAGCTGTCGGTGTTCGCCTCCGAGGTGACCAGGGTCGCCGTCGAGGTGGGCACGGACGGCAAGCTGGGCGGTCAGGCGCAGGTGCGTGGGGTGTCCGGTTCGTGGAAGGACCTCACGGACTCGGTCAACACGATGGCGAACCGGCTGACGGCCCAGGTGCGGGACATCGCGCTGGTGACGACGGCGGTCGCGGACGGTGATCTGTCGCAGAAGGTCACGGCGAACGTGGCCGGCGAGATGCTGGAGCTGAAGAACACGGTCAACCGGATGGTGGACCAGCTGTCGTCGTTCTCCTCCGAGGTGACCCGGGTCGCCCGTGAGGTGGGTACGGAGGGCGAGCTCGGCGGTCAGGCCGAGGTGGCCGGGGTCGCCGGTGTGTGGAAGGACCTCACGGACTCCGTCAACACGATGGCGGGCAACCTGACCAACCAGGTGCGGGGCATCGCCGAGGTCACGACGGCGGTCGCCAACGGTGATCTGTCGCAGAAGGTGCGGGTGTCGGCGCGCGGTGAGATCGCGCAGCTGGCGGACACCATCAACCAGATGACGAAGACGCTGCGGATCTTCGCCGACGAGGTGACCCGGGTGTCGGGCGAGGTCGGTGCCGAGGGTCTGCTCGGTGGTCAGGCGCAGGTGCCGGGGGCGGCGGGGACGTGGAAGGACCTCACCGACTCGGTCAACACCGTCTTCCGGAACATCACCACGCAGGTGCGGGACATCGCGCAGGTGACGACGGCGGTCGCCAACGGTGACCTGTCGCAGAAGGTCACGGTCGACGTGGCCGGCGAGATGCTGGAGCTGAAGAACACCGTCAACACGATGGTGGACCAGCTGTCGGCCTTCGGTTCCGAGGTGACCCGGGTGGCCCGGGAGGTCGGTGTCGAGGGTCTGCTCGGCGGCCAGGCCGAGGTGAAGGGCGCGGCGGGCACGTGGAAGGACCTCACCGACTCGGTGAACACGGCCTTCCGGAACCTGACCGGTCAGGTGCGTGACATCGCGCAGGTGACGACGGCGGTCGCCAACGGTGACCTGTCGCAGAAGGTCACCGTGGACGTGGCCGGCGAGATGCTGGAGCTGAAGAACACCGTCAACACGATGGTGTCGCAGCTGTCGTCGTTCGCGGACCAGGTGACCCGGATGGCGCGGGACGTGGGCACCGAGGGCCGGCTGGGTGGTCAGGCGCGGGTGGACGGCGTCTCGGGGCGCTGGCGGGAGCTCACCGACTCGGTGAACTTCATGGCCGGCAACCTGACGTCGCAGGTGCGGCAGATCGCGCAGGTGACGACGGCGGTGGCCCGCGGCGATCTGTCGCAGAAGATCGACGTGGACGCGCGCGGCGAGATCCTGGAGCTGAAGAACACCATCAACACGATGGTCGACCAGCTCTCGGCGTTCGCCGACCAGGTGACCCGGGTGGCCCGTGAGGTGGGCACCGACGGGCGCCTCGGCGGGCAGGCGCAGGTGCCGGGTGTGGCAGGTGTGTGGCGCGACCTGACGGACTCGGTGAACGGCATGGCCGGGAACCTGACCACCCAGGTCCGCAACATCGCGCAGGTCGCCACGGCGGTGGCGCGCGGTGACCTGTCGCAGAAGATCGACGTGGACGCGCGCGGCGAGATCCTGGAGCTGAAGAACACCCTCAACACGATGGTGGACCAGCTCTCGAACTTCGCCGAGCAGGTGACCCGGGTGGCCCGCGAGGTGGGCACCGAGGGCATCCTGGGCGGTCAGGCCGAGGTGCAGGGGGTCTCCGGCACCTGGAAGGACCTCACCCAGTCCGTGAACTTCATGGCGAACAACCTCACCATCCAGGTGCGGAACATCGCCGAGGTCACGACGGCGGTCGCCAAGGGCGACCTGTCGAAGAAGATCACCGTCGACGCCCGGGGCGAGATCCTGGAGCTGGTGACGACCGTCAACACGATGGTCGACCAGCTGTCGAACTTCGCGGACGAGGTCACGCGGGTGGCCCGCGAGGTGGGTACGGAGGGCATCCTCGGCGGTCAGGCGCGGGTCCGGGGCGTCACCGGCACCTGGAAGGACCTGAGCGACAACGTCAACCTGATGGCCAACAACCTGACGAGTCAGGTGCGGAACATCTCCCGGGTCTCGGCGGCCGTCGCCAACGGCGATCTGACGAAGAAGGTGACGGTCGAGGCGCGCGGCGAGGTCGCCGAACTCGCCGACACCGTCAACACCATGGTGACGACGCTGTCGTCGTTCGCCGACGAGGTCACGCGTGTGGCCCGTGAGGTGGGCACGGAGGGCGAGCTGGGCGGCCAGGCACGGGTGCCGGGTGTCTCGGGCACCTGGAAGGACCTGACCGAGTCGGTGAACTCGATGGCCTCCAACCTCACCGGTCAGGTGCGTCAGATCGCGGCCGTCACCACGGCCATCGCCAAGGGCGATCTCACGAAGAAGATCGACATCGACGCGCGCGGTGAGATCCAGGAGCTGAAGAGCACCATCAACACGATGGTCGACCAGCTGTCGAACTTCGCCGAGGAGGTCACGCGTGTGGCCCGCGAGGTGGGTACGGACGGCCAGCTGGGCGGTCAGGCCCGGGTGCGCGACGTGGACGGCACCTGGCGGGACCTCACGGAGTCCGTGAACGAGATGGCCGGGAACCTGACCCGGCAGGTGCGGGCGATCGCCGCGGTCGCCACGGCGGTGACGCGGGGCGATCTGAACCTCAAGATCGACGGTGTCGACGCGGCGGGCGAGATCCAGGCCCTCCAGGAGAACATCAACACCATGATCGCCAACCTGCGCGACACCACCCTCGCCAACGAGGAGCAGGACTGGCTGAAGGGCAACCTGGCCCGCATCTCCGGCCTCATGCAGGGCCGGCGGGACCTGGACGACGTCGCCTCGCTCATCATGAGCGAGCTGACGCCCGTGGTATCGGCCCAGCACGGTGCCTTCTTCGTGGCGATGCCGACCGGCTCCGCCCACAGCGACGCCGAACTCGTCGGTGAGGGAGAGGGCTCGTACGAGCTGCGGATGCGCGGGAGTTACGGCTACTCCGCCGGGTCCATGCCGACCTCCTTCCGCCCCGGGGAGACGCTCATCGGGACGGCGGCCGAGGAGAAGCGGACCATCCAGGTCAACGTCCCGCCCGGCTATCTGAAGATCTCCTCCGGGCTCGGGGAGGCCGCGCCGGCGCATGTGATCGTGCTTCCGGTGCTCTTCGAGGGCAAGGTCCTCGGTGTGATCGAGCTGGCCTCCTTCCAGCCGTTCACGCAGATCCAGCGGGACTTCCTCAACCAGCTCGCCGAGCTGATCGCGACCACGGTGAACACGATCAGCGTCAACACCAAGACCGAGGTGCTGCTCCAGCAGTCGCAGGAGCTCACCGAGCAGCTCAAGGAGCGCTCGGCGGAGCTGGAGCACCGGCAGAAGGAGCTCCAGGGCTCCAACCTGGAGCTGGAGGAGAAGGCCGAGCTGCTGGCCCGGCAGAACCGCGACATCGAGGTGAAGAACACCGAGATCGAGGAGGCCCGGCAGGTCCTGGAGGAGCGGGCCGAGCAGCTCGCCGTCTCCATGCGCTACAAGTCCGAGTTCCTGGCGAACATGTCGCACGAGCTGCGCACCCCGCTCAACTCGCTGCTGATCCTCGCCAAGTTGCTCGCGGACAACGCCGAGACCAATCTGACGCCGAAGCAGGTCGAGTTCGCGGAGACCATCCACGGCGCCGGTTCCGATCTGCTCCAGCTGATCAACGACATCCTCGACCTGTCGAAGGTCGAGGCGGGCAAGATGGACGTCTCGCCGACCAGGATCGCGCTCGTCCAGCTCGTCGACTACGTGGAGGCGACCTTCCGGCCGCTCACGGCGGAGAAGGGGCTGGACTTCTCGGTGCGGGTCTCGCCCGAGCTGCCGGCCACCCTCCACACCGACGAGCAGCGGCTGCTCCAGGTGCTGCGCAACCTCCTCTCCAACGCGGTGAAGTTCACCGACACGGGGGCGGTGGAGCTGGTGATCCGGCCCGCCGGGATCGATGTGCCGCAGTCGATCCGCGAGCAGCTCCTGGAGGCCGGCTCGCTGCGCGATCCGGAGGCCGATCTGATCGCCTTCTCCGTCACGGACACCGGGATCGGGATCGCCGCGAGCAAGATGCGGGTCATCTTCGAGGCGTTCAAGCAGGCCGACGGCACGACCAGCCGGAAGTACGGCGGTACGGGTCTGGGGCTCTCGATCAGCCGGGAGATCGCGCGGCTGCTCGGCGGCGAGATCTTCGCGGCGAGCGAGCCGGGCCGCGGTTCGACGTTCACGCTCTATCTGCCGCTGAGCCCGACGGAGCTGCCGGCCGGCTACGGGCAGGGGGCGGCCGACGATCCGCAGCAGGGCGCCGAGGAGGGCGCTGCCGGGGCCGTGCACCCGTTCCCGCACTTCCCGCCGCCGCCCGTGCGGACGGAGGCGCGGTCCGGGGCGGGTGCGCTCTTCCGGCACCGGCGGAAGGCGGCCGCGGAGGCGACCGGTGCGCGGACGGCGGTGCCGGGGCAGTCCGGGCAGCAGGTCGCCGCCGGCCGGGCGGAGCAGGAGGCCGAGGTGGAGGCCGAGCCTCGCCGTACCTTCGGCTTCTCCGGCGAGAAGGTGCTCATCGTCGACGACGACATCCGCAACGTCTTCGCGCTCACCAGCGTCCTCGAGCAGCACGGACTCTCGGTCCTGTACGCGGAGAACGGGCGGGAGGGCATCGAAGTCCTGGAGCAGCACGACGATGTGACGATCGTCCTGATGGACATCATGATGCCGGAGATGGACGGATACGCGACGACGACCGCGATCCGGCGCATGCCGCAGTTCGCGGGGCTGCCGATCATCGCGCTGACGGCGAAGGCGATGAAGGGCGACCGGGAGAAGGCGATCGAGTCGGGCGCCTCGGACTATGTGACCAAGCCGGTCGACCCCGATCATCTGCTGTCCGTGATGGAGCAGTGGATGCGGGGGGAGTGAGTCCGTGCGGGGCCCGTGGTGCGGGGGGAACGCCTCCGTGCCGCGGGTCCGGCGTCGGCCGCCGCCCGGCTTCCGGCCTTCTGCGGCGGGCTGTCGCCACGGGGGTGTGAGAGCCCGGGATACGGGGAACCTTCTGGTCTCCCACCGCGTTTCAGGTACGTGCACAGTGACATCGCGGTGACAGGGTGTGGCGACGGGCGGGGTGCGGCTACGATGACCGGCACAAGGACGGACGGCGTTAGGGAGTCGTCTTCTGGGGCGGCGCCCGGTGCTTCCCCCGGTTCGGGGAGCCGGGGAGAGACGTTGCCGGGGCGAGGAGGACGGGGCATGGTGCAGAAGGCCAAGATCCTCCTGGTCGATGACCGGCCGGAGAATCTGCTGGCGCTGGAGGCCATTCTCTCCGCGCTCGATCAGACGCTGGTGCGGGCATCGTCCGGGGAGGAAGCGCTCAAGGCGCTGTTGACGGACGACTTCGCGGTCATCCTGCTCGACGTCCAGATGCCGGGTATGGACGGCTTCGAGACCGCCGCGCACATCAAGCGGCGGGAGCGGACCCGGGACATTCCGATCATCTTCCTCACCGCCATCAACCACGGCCCCCACCACACGTTCCGTGGGTACGCGGCCGGGGCGGTCGACTACATCTCGAAGCCGTTCGACCCGTGGGTGCTGCGCGCCAAGGTCTCGGTCTTCGTCGAGCTGTACATGAAGAACTGCAAGCTGCGTGAGCAGGCCGCGCTGCTGCGACTCCAGTTGGAGGGCGGTGGCGAGGGCGGTCAGGGCAAGGAGGCCGCCGGTCTGCTCGCCGAGCTGTCGGCCCGTCTCGCGGCCGTCGAGGAGCAGGCGGAGGCGCTGTCCAAGCAGCTCGACGACGACTCCGCCGACGCGGCCGCCGTCGCCACCGCCGCGCACCTGGAGCGCAAGCTCACCGGGTTGCGCCGGGCGCTGGACGCGCTGGAGCCGGGCACCGGCGCGGCGCCGACGCTGCCCGCCCAGAGCTGACACACCGTCACCGACGTGTCGGGTGCCCGACGTCCCGCGTGATGCGGCGTCAGCTTCGGGCCACCGCAGGAGCGACACGAACGGGTGAGGCGGACAGCAGGTCTTCACACCGGTAACCTCGGCATCATGGCTTCACGTACGTCCGGCAAGGGCTCCCAGGGCACGGCGGGCACCGCAAAGCCGCGCGCCGGCCGTACGACGGGCGCCGCGAAGAAAGCGGCACCCGCGAAGTCCCCCGCCAAGCCGCCCGCCAAGAAGGCGGCGGCCAAGAAGGCCGCGCCCGCCAAGCGCGCGCCCGCGCGGAAGACCGCGGCGAAGAAGCCCGCTCCCCGGCCCGCACCGTCCCCCACCGGGGGCGTCTACCGGCTCGCGCGCGGCGCCTGGCTCGGCCTCGCGCACGCCGTGGGGGCGATGTTCCGGGGGATAGGGCGCGGCGCCAAGGGCCTCGACCCGGCCCACCGCAAGGACGGGCTCGCACTGCTGCTCCTCGGCCTCGCGCTGATCGTCGCCGCGGGCACCTGGTCCAACCTCCGCGGACCCGTCGGCGACCTCGTCGAGATGCTGGTCACCGGTTCCTTCGGCCGGCTCGACCTGCTCGTGCCGCTGCTGCTCGGCGCGATCGGCGTGCGCCTCATCCTCTTCCCGGAGAAGCCCGAGGCCAACGGCCGGATCAGCATCGGGCTCTCCGCCCTCGTCATCGGGATCCTCGGCCAGGTCCACATCGCCTGCGGCTCACCCGGCCGCGGCGACGGCAGCGAGGCCATGCAGGACGCCGGCGGCCTCATCGGCTGGGCCGCGTCCCAGCCGCTCGTCTTCATGATGGGCGAGGTTCTCGCCGTCCCCATGCTGGTGCTGCTCACGCTCTTCGGGCTGCTCGTCGTCACCGCCACCCCGGTCAACGCGATCCCGCAGCGGCTGCGCGCCCTCGGCGCCAGGCTCGGCATCGTCGAGCCCGCCTACGACCCCGCGCGGGACCACCCCGAGGGCCACGGGAGCCCCTCGGGGGAGCACGACGAGTACGACGAGGAGTGGCGCGAGGCCCGGCCGCGGCCCCGTACCGCCCGGCCCGCGCGGAGCCGCGGCCCCGCGGATCCCTACGACGTGGAGCGTGCCGAGGCCGAGATGCTCGACCGGCGCAGCCGGCCGGCCCGCCGCCCCTCCCCGGAGCCCGCCTTCGACCACGGCCTCGACCCGGTGGACGTAGCCGCGGCCGCGGCGGCCGCGCTCGACGGCGCGGTGCTCAACGGCATGCCGCCCTCCCCGATCGTCGCCGACCTCACCAGGGACGTCACCGCCGACCGCAAGGCCGCCGTGGACGCCGCCGCGAAGGCCGCGGCCGAGGCCGCGGAGACGGCGGCCGCGGCCGCTCCCGTGCCGCCTGCCCGTGGCGGGGGCCCGCGGCCCGGCGGAGGCGTACCGGATCTGACCAGGCCGGCGCCCGAGCCGACCGACCTGCCGCCCCGGGCCGAGCAGCTCCAGCTGTCCGGCGACATCACGTACTCCCTGCCCTCGCTCGACCTCCTGGAGCGGGGCGGGCCCGGCAAGACGCGCAGCGCCGCCAACGACGCCGTCGTGGACTCGCTCTCCAACGTCTTCACCGAGTTCAAGGTCGACGCCGCCGTCACCGGCTTCACCCGCGGGCCGACGGTCACGCGGTACGAGGTCGAGCTCGGCCCCGCCGTGAAGGTCGAGAAGATCACGGCGCTGACCAAGAACATCGCGTACGCCGTGGCCTCACCAGACGTACGGATCATCTCGCCGATCCCCGGCAAGTCCGCCGTCGGCATCGAGATCCCCAACAGCGACCGGGAGATGGTCAACCTCGGCGACGTCCTGCGGCTCGCCGCCGCGGCCGAGGACGACCACCCGATGCTCGTGGCGCTCGGCAAGAACGTCGAGGGCGGCTACGAGATGGCCAACCTGGCGAAGATGCCGCACGTCCTGGTCGCCGGTGCCACCGGCTCCGGAAAGTCCTCCTGCATCAACTGCCTGATCACTTCGATCATGATAAGGGCGACCCCCGAGGACGTCCGGATGGTCCTCGTCGACCCCAAGCGGGTCGAGCTCACCGCGTACGAGGGCATCCCGCACCTGATCACCCCGATCATCACCAACCCCAAGCGGGCCGCCGAGGCCCTCCAGTGGGTGGTGAAGGAGATGGACCTCCGGTACGACGATCTGGCGGCCTTCGGCTACCGGCACATCGACGACTTCAACCAGGCGATCCGGGACGGCAAGATCAAGCTGCCCGAGGGCAGTGAGCGGGAACTCAACCCGTACCCGTACCTGCTCGTCATCGTCGACGAGCTCGCCGACCTGATGATGGTGGCGCCCCGGGACGTCGAGGACTCGATCGTCCGCATCACGCAGCTCGCGCGCGCCGCCGGCATCCACCTCGTGCTCGCCACCCAGCGGCCGTCCGTCGACGTCGTCACCGGCCTCATCAAGGCCAACGTGCCCTCCCGGCTCGCCTTCGCGACCTCCTCGCTCGCCGACAGCCGGGTCATCCTCGACCAGCCGGGCGCCGAGAAGCTCATCGGAAAGGGTGACGGACTGTTCCTGCCGATGGGTGCCAACAAGCCCGTCCGCATGCAGGGCGCCTTCGTCACCGAGCACGAGGTCGCGGCCGTCGTGCAGCACTGCAAGGACCAGATGACCCCGGTCTTCCGGGAGGACGTCACCGTCGGGACCCGGCAGAAGAAGGAGATCGACGAGGACATCGGCGACGACCTCGACCTGCTGTGCCAGGCCGCCGAGCTGGTCGTCTCCACGCAGTTCGGCTCCACGTCGATGCTCCAGCGGAAGCTGCGCGTCGGTTTCGCGAAGGCCGGCCGGCTGATGGACCTCATGGAGTCGCGGAACATCGTCGGGCCGAGCGAGGGCTCCAAGGCGCGCGACGTGCTGGTCAAGCCCGACGAGTTGGACGCGGTGCTGGACGTCATCCGGGGGCAGTCGGGCGAGTAGGCCGCGGCGGCGCGTGCGGCGTCCCGGGGGAGAGGGCCGGGGCGCGGAGCACGGAGCGCGTGACCCGGTCGGAGCAGGGCGGCGGGCCGGCCGGAGTACGTGGCCGGGGAGCGGGTACGCGATCGAGACCGGGCCGAGACTCACTCGTAAGGGAATGGAGGGCAACCGTTTCCCCTGGCCGTACGTCAAGTTGAGCGGAGGGACAGAAGGATGTCCCAGCCTCATGGCGTACAAACAGCACCCGCCCGGTTGCCCCACCCTTTCGTACCACCCATAGACTGAACGTCCAGCAGGTGGCTACACGCTCGAAAGGCGCTCTCGTGTCCATCGGCAACTCCCCCGAAGACGACCGGACCTTCCCGGCAGACGACCGGGACTCGATCGGTCGCGCTCTCCAGCAGACCCGCATCGCCGCCGGTCTCACCGTCGAAGAGGTCAGTGCCTCCACCCGTGTCCGGATTCCGATCGTGCACGCGATCGAGGAGGACGACTTCTCCCGCTGCGGCGGCGACGTCTACGCCCGCGGCCACATCCGCACGCTCGCGCGTGCCGTCGGCCTCGATCCGGCCCCGCTGATCGAGCAGTACGACGCCGAGCACGGCGGTCGTCCCGCGCCCACTCCCGCCGCCCCGCTGTTCGAGGCGGAACGCATCCGCCCCGAACCGCGCCGGCCCAACTGGACCGCCGCGATGGTCGCGGCCATCGTCGCCGTCGTCGGTTTCGTCGGCTTCACGATGTTCAACGGCAACGAGGCGCCCAAGGGCACCACCGCCGCGGACGGCGGACCCGCGCCGGCGCCGGAGAAGGCCACGTCCGCCGGCAAGCCGAAGCCGGTCAAGCCCGCGCCGCCGAAGCCCACCGAGAGCGCGATCGCCGCGGTCCCGCAGGACAAGGTGACGGTGAAGATGACCGCCACCGACGGCAAGAGCTGGATCTCGGCCAAGGCCGCCAACGGCAAGCTCCTCTTCGACGGGCTGCTCCTGGACGGCGAGTCCAAGACCTTCCAGGACGACGAGCGCATCGACCTGGTCCTCGGCAACGCCGGAGCGATCGAGCTCTACGTGAACGGCAAGAAGATCGACGACAAGTTCGAATCCGGCCAGGTCGAGCGACTGACGTACACCAAGGGTGACCCCGAGGCCGGCTGAGCCGCCCCTCCGGGCCCGTGATGTGGCCCCTGTCGCGCAGGTGAACCCTGCGCGACGGGGGAACGGCCGGGACGAAGTAGTCTTGAGTCCATGCCCGAACGCCGTACCGTCGCCCTTGTCACTCTTGGCTGCGCCCGTAACGAGGTGGACTCGGAGGAGCTCGCAGGCCGCTTGGCAGCGGACGGCTGGGAGCTCGTCGAGAACGCCGAGGACGCGGATGTCGCCGTCGTCAACACCTGTGGATTCGTCGAGGCCGCCAAGAAGGACTCCGTCGACGCCCTCCTCGAAGCCAATGATCTGAAGGACCACGGCCGCACCCAGGCCGTGGTCGCCGTCGGCTGCATGGCCGAGCGGTACGGCAAGGAACTCGCCGAGGCCCTCCCGGAGGCCGACGGCGTCCTGGGCTTCGACGACTACTCCGACATCTCCAACCGCCTCCAGACCATCCTCAGCGGGGGCAGTGTCGAGGCCCACACCCCGCGTGACCGGCGCAAGCTGCTGCCGCTCTCGCCGGTGGAGCGCCAGGCGGCCGCCGCCGCGGTCGCCCTCCCCGGCCACGGCGTCGTGGACGCACCCGCTGCCGCCGCCACCCCGGCCTCCGCCCCCGAGGACGTCCCGAGCGACCTGCCGGACGGTGTCGCGCCCGCCTCCGGGCCGCGCGCGCCGCTCCGCCGGCGTCTGGACGCCAGCCCCGTCGCCTCCGTGAAGCTGGCCTCCGGCTGCGACCGGCGCTGCTCCTTCTGCGCCATCCCCTCCTTCCGCGGCTCCTTCGTCTCGCGCCGGCCCTCGGACGTGCTGAACGAGACGCGCTGGCTCGCCGAGCAGGGTGTGAAGGAGGTCATGCTGGTCTCCGAGAACAACACCTCGTACGGCAAGGACCTCGGCGACATCCGGCTCCTGGAGAGCCTGCTGCCCGAGCTCGCCGCGGTCGACGGCATCGAGCGCGTCCGTGTCAGCTACCTCCAGCCCGCCGAGATGCGCCCCGGCCTGATCGACGTCCTCACGTCGACCGACAAGGTCGTGCCGTACTTCGACCTGTCCTTCCAGCACAGCGCCCCCGACGTGCTGCGGGCCATGCGCCGCTTCGGCGACACCGACCGGTTCCTGGAGCTCCTGGAGACCATCCGGGCCAAGGCCCCGACCGCCGGTGCCCGCTCCAACTTCATCGTCGGCTTCCCCGGCGAGACCGAGGCCGACTTCGCCGAGCTGGAACGCTTCGTCACCCACGCCCGGCTCGACGCCATCGGCGTCTTCGGCTACTCCGACGAGGACGGCACCGAGGCCGCCACGTACGAGCACAAGCTCGACCAGGACGTCGTCGACGCCCGCCTCGCCCACCTCTCCCGGCTCGCCGAGGAGCTCACCGCGCAGCGCGCGGAGGAGCGGATCGGAGAGACCCTTGAAGTACTGGTCGAGTCCGTGGACGACGAGGACGGCGTGATCGGCCGCGCCGCGCACCAGGCGCCCGAGACCGACGGGCAGGTGGTCCTCACCACGGCCGGCGGTACGAGCCCCGACCTGGCCCCGGGCCGTATGGTCGTGGCGAAGGTCGTCGGCACGGAGGGCGTCGACCTGGTGGCCGAGTGTCTTTTCGAGGAGGCAGGCAGATGACCGGAGTCCCGGCATCCGCGACGGGCGGGACCGGTAGGCCGGCGCCCCGCGGCAAGCTGGGCACGGCGGCCGTCAACCAGGCCAGCCTGTGGAACATCGCCAACATCCTGACCATGATCCGGCTCGTGCTCGTGCCGGCCTTCGTGCTGCTGCTCTTCCAGGACGGCGGTCACGACCCGGCATGGCGGGCCTGGGCCTGGGCTGCCTTCGCCGTCGCCATGATCACGGACGTCTTCGACGGGCACCTCGCCCGTACGTACAACCTGGTCACGGACTTCGGGAAGATCGCCGACCCGATCGCCGACAAGGCGATCATGGCGGCCGGACTGATCTCGCTGTCCTTGCTCGGGGACCTGCCCTGGTGGGTCACCGGCGTCATCCTGGCCCGCGAGCTGGGGATCACCCTGATGCGGTTCTGGGTGATCCGCCACGGGGTCATCCCGGCCAGCCGCGGCGGCAAGATGAAGACGCTCGCCCAGGGCACGGCGGTCGGCATGTACGTGCTGATGCTCACCGGGCCGCTCGCCACCCTGCGCTTCTGGGTGATGGCGGTGGCCGTCGTGCTGACGGTCGTCACCGGTCTGGACTACGTCCGCCAGGCGGTCGTACTGCGCCGCAAGGGGCTCGCCGCCGAGCGGGCCGCCGCGCGGTCGGAGGCGACGACGCGATGACCGAGGCCGCCCGGGTGCTGGCACTGCTGGCGGAGCGTGGTCACACGCTCGCCGTGGCGGAGTCGCTCACGGGCGGACTGGTGGCCGCGGAGCTCACCGGGGTGCCCGGTGCCTCGGTCTCCTTCCGGGGGTCCGTCACGGCCTACGCCACGGAGCTCAAGCAGGAGCTGCTCGGTGTCGACGCGGGCCTGCTCGCCGAGTGCGGAGCGGTGGATCCCGAGGTCGCGCTGCAGATGGCGGCCGGTGCAAGGGCCCGGCTCGGCGCCGACTGGGGGATCTCGACGACCGGGGTGGCCGGGCCCGATCCGCAGGACGGACAGCCGGTCGGAACGGTCTACGTGGCGGTCGCGGGACCCGCCGCGACGGGCGCAAGGGCCGGGAAAGTGGTCTCGTTGAGATTGAACGGCGACCGCGCGGACATCCGTAGAGAGAGTGTGCGGAGCGTGCTGGAACTGCTCCATGAGGAACTCTCGGGAAATGCGCGGGCACAGGATACGGAACACAACGGGGGGAATTGATGTTTGCAGCCCTGAGTGAACACGACATCGCTCCCCGCACGGCCGCAGCGCGAGGCGGTACGGTGGGGCGTGAAGGATGCGGCTACGCGGTCCGAGGAGGGAGCCACCGATGATTCTGCTCCGTCGCCTGTTGGGTGACGTGCTGCGTCGGCAGCGCCAGCGCCAAGGCCGTACTCTGCGCGAAGTCTCCTCGTCCGCCCGAGTCTCGCTCGGCTATCTCTCCGAGGTGGAGCGGGGGCAGAAGGAGGCTTCCTCCGAACTGCTCTCCGCGATCTGCGACGCGCTGGACGTACGGATGTCCGAGCTCATGCGTGAAGTGAGCGACGAGCTGTCACTGGCCGAACTGGCCGAGTCGGCAGCGGCGAGCGAACCGGTGCCGACGCCGGTGCGCCCGATGCTCAATTCGGTGTCGGTGACGTCGGTGGGCCGTGTGCCCACCGAGCGGGTGACCATCAAGGCGCCCGCGGAAGCGGTGGACGTCGTCGCCGCCTAGTCATCGCCGTACGAAGCGATACGGGTCGAGCCCCGGTTGGTGTCCCCTGAGGGGCGCCGGCCGGGGCTTTTCTCGTGCCTCCGCGCCATGGGGGCGATTTGTCTGAGATGCCGGGTTCCGGTGCCTCGTGCCATGGTGGGGGGAACGTACGACTGGGCCGTGTGCGCCGGGTTTGCCTCCGGTGCGCCCTCCCGCAGGGTGATCCTGCCGGTCTAGCGTCGACGGCAGGAGGCGGCCATGGTACGGCGACGGATGCCGCCGGCGACGCTCGCGCTGGTCGCGATCGGGCTGGTGGCCGGGGGGCTCTGGTGGTGGGCGGTGCTGCGCCTGCTCCTGGTGCCGGGGGAGGCCGGCACGGTCGAGGGCGCGGTGGCGGCGGGCGGCTGGGGGCTGAGTCTGCTGCCGGTGCACGTGGCCGCCTCCTCGGGGCGGCCGGGGATCCTCGCCCGGCGGGTCACCAGGGCATCGCGACGCCGCCGTTGGGGCGCAGGATCTGGCCTGTCGTGAACGCGGACGCGTCGGAGGCGAGGTGCAGGACGGCGTGCGCGATGTCCTGGGCCTCCCCGACGCGGCCCAGCGGTGAATGACGGATCATCGCGGCCTCCGCCTGCTCCTGGGCGGCCGGCTCGTGCCGGTCCGTCATGGGGGTGCGGATCCAGCCCGGGGCGACCGCGTTCACCCGGATGCCGTGCCGGCCCGCCTCCGTCGCCAGCGTCTTCGTCAGCTGGACGACAGCCGCCTTGGTCACGCTGTAGCAGAGCAGGCCGGGGCTGGCGGAGTCCATCGCGCCCGAGGCCATCGTGACGATCGAGCCGGGCACGCCGGCCTCGATCATCGAGCGGGCCGCCTCCTGGCAGGCGTAGAGCACGCCCTTGAAGTTGACGGCGAGGACGCGGTCCAGGTCCTCGTTGCGGGTCTCCAGGACCGAGCTCGTGTGCATGATCCCGGCGATGGCGGCCATGACGTGGAGGGGGCCGGCCGCACGGACGGCGGCGGCGAGGGCGGCGCGGTCCGTGACGTCCAGGGGGTGCGCGTGCGCGGTGCCGCCCTCGCGGGCGACGAGGGCGACCGTCTCCTTGAGGCCGGGCTCGTCGCGGTCCGCGCAGTGCACGGTGGCGCCGGCCTGGGCGAGGAGCACGGCGGTGGCGCGGCCGATGCCGCCGGCGGCGCCGGTGACGAAGGCGGTGCGGTGGGTGAGGTCGTAGGCGGGGAGGGTCGTCGTCATGTTCGGACCGTACGACCGGATCTGACGGACCGTCAATTAGGAGGGGCGGGAGGACTGGACGGATTCGGTGCCGGAGAGGCGTCGGTGGGGCCGCGCTGGCAGCCGGGGCACCAGTACGTGACCCGGTCGCCCAGCTCCGCCTTGCGGATCACGGCTCCGCAGCGGAGGCAGGGACGCCCCGCGCGGCCGTAGACGTGCAGCGGGGTGCCGGGGCGGCGGGTGGTCGTGGTGCGGCGGTCGGGGCGGTCCTTGTTCGCGTCCAGGAGGCGATGGGCGGTCGCGACCAGACGGGCGGGGACATCGGCGCCGAGGTCGCCGACCGGGAGCCAGGGGGTGACTCCGGCGAGGAAGGCGAGCTCCGACTTGTACACGTTGCCGATGCCGGCCAGGTTCCGCTGGTCGAGCAGGGCCTCGCCGAGCGGCCGGGCGGGATCGGCGCCGAGGCGGCGCGTGGCCTCCTCGGCGTCCCAGTCGGGGCCCAGCAGGTCCGGGCCCAGATGGCCCACCGCGTCCGCCTCGTCCGCGGTGCGGATCAGCTCCAGGACCGGGAGACGGTAGCCGTACGCGGTGTGCTCGGCGTTTCCGAGGATCGCGCGGATCTGGTGCTCCGGGCCGCCGTGCGGGCGGGCCCCGGTGGCGTACACGCGCCAGGCGCCGTCCATCCGCAGGTGGGAGTGGAGGGTGAGGCCGCCCTCGATGCGGGCGAGGAGGTGCTTGCCGCGGGGGGTGACGTCGAGCAGCGCCCGGCCGGTCAGGTCGGCGGTGGCGAAACGGGGGACTCGGAGGTCCGCGCGGGTCAGGGACCGGCCTGCCAGGGCGGTGTGGAGGCGGTGGGCGGTCTGCCAGACGGTGTCTCCTTCGGGCACGGTTCCATGATGCCGGGTGGCTGGGGTCTTGGGTGGGTGCGGGTGTGGGAGCCGGTGCCGCTCTCGGTGTGGGTCCAGGTGTCGCCTACGCGCGGAGGCGGAGGCCTCTCGGGGTGGCGACGAAGCCCGCTTTCTCCAGTGGGGCGGCAAGGGGGGACGTCAGGGACGTCGCTCCGTTGATGCGTTCCACCGTGACCGTGCCCAGGGTGCCCGCCTTCGCGGAGGTCGCCAGGGCCTCCGCCGCGGCCTTCAGGGCGGGATCGTCCGGATCCGACGGCCAGGACAGGAGCGTCTTGCCGCCTCGCTCCATGTAGAGCGTGAGCTCGCCGTCGACCAGGACCACCAGGGCGCCCGCCTTGCGCCCCGGCTTGTGGCCGGCGCCGGTCGGGGGCTCCGGCCAGGACAGGGCCGCCCCGTAGGCGTTCGCCGGGTCCGCCGCCGCCAGGACCAGCGCGCGCGGGCCCGCCGCGGCCTCTGCGCCGCGGTCGCGGGCCGTCGCGGCGGCCCGGAGGCGGTCCACCGCCCCGTCCATCGCGAACTGGGCCGCGCCGAGACCCTCGACCACATAGCCGCGCCGGGCCTGCCCGCTGTCCTCGAAGGCGGCCAGGATCCGGTACGTGGCGGAGAAACCGCCCTCCACGCCCTCGGCCGCCACCGCGCCCCGGGTGACGACGCCGTGCCGGTCGAGGAGGGTGCGGGCGAGGGCGTGCGCCCGGTGGGTCGCTTCCGGCTCCGGCGGGGGGAGCAGGGACCAGCGGCCGGAGACCGTGGGCGGGCCGGTGCGGGAGGCGGGACGGGCGGCCGCGGTCAGCGTGCCGTACCGGCCGCGCGGGACCGTGCGACGCGCGCGGTGGGCGGTGGAGCCGGCCGTGCGGCCCGAGCCGAGGAGCGCGCGCAGCGGGGCCAGGGTGTCGTTGGTCAGGCGGCCGGACCAGGCCAGGTCCCAGAGGGCGTCCGCCAGCTGCGGGTCGGTGGCGTCCGGGTGGGTGGTGGCCCGGATCTGGTCGGCGATCTGCCGGAAGAACAGGCCGTACCCGCCGGAGAGTGCCGTGAGCACCGACTCGTGCAGCGCGGACAGCTCCAGGGGGTGCGGTTGCGGGAGGAGCAGGGGTGCCGCGTCCGCCAGGTACAGCGAGACCCAGCCGTCCTTGCCGGGCAGCGCCCCGGCCCCCGCCCAGACGACCTCGCCGGTGGTCGTCAGCTCGTCGAGGAGCGCGGGGGAGTAGTCGCGGACCCGGGACGGAAGGATCAGCTTCTCCAGGGCGGAGGCGGGCACGGGTGCGCCCTGGAGCTGCTCGATCGCCCGGGCGAGGCCGTCGATGCCGCGCAGGCTGCTGCTCCCCAGGTGCTGCCACTGCGGCAGGAAGGTGGCGAGCGCCGCCGGGGGCACCGGTTCCAGTTCGTGGCGCAGGGCGGCGAGGGAGCGGCGGCGCAGCCGGCGCAGGACGGTGGCGTCGCACCACTCCTGGCCGATGCCCGAGGGGTGGAACTCGCCCTGGACGACGCGGCCCGAGGCGGCGAGCCGCTGGAGGGAGCCGTCGGTGACGGCCGCGCCCAGGCCGAAGCGGGTGGCGGCCTGGGAGGAGGTGAACGGGCCGTGCGTCCGCGCGTACCGCGCGAGGAGGTCGCCCAGCGGGTCCTTGACCGGCTCGGTGAAGGCCTCCGGCACGCCGACCGGCAGGGCCGTTCCCAGGGCGTCCCGGAGCCTGCCCGCGTCCTCGATCGCCGCCCAGTGCTCCCGGCCGCCGATGCGCACCCGGATCGCGCGGCGGGCGGCCCCGAGCTCGGACGCCCACACCGCCTCGGCACCGCGCTCCGCCAGCTCGGCATCGGTGAGCGGGCCCAGGACCCGCAGCAGGTCGGCGACGCCTTCCATGTCCTTGATCCGCCGGTCGTCCGTCAGCCACTGGAGCTCCCGCTCCAGCTCCGTCAGGACGTCCGCGTCGAGCAGCTCGCGCAGCTCCGCCTGACCGAGCAGTTCGGCGAGCAGCCGGGAGTCCAGGGAGAGCGCGGCCGCCCGCCGCTCGGCGAGCGGGGAGTCGCCCTCGTACAGGAACTGCGCCACGTAGCCGAAGAGGAGCGAGCGGGCGAACGGGGACGGTTCGGAGGTGGTGACCTCGACCAGGCGGACCCGGCGGGCCTCGATGTCTCCCATCAGCTCGGTCAGGCCGGGAAGGTCGAAGACGTCCTGGAGGCACTCGCGGACGGCCTCCAGGACGATCGGGAAGGAGCCGAACTCGCTGGCCACCTGGAGGAGCTGGGCGGCGCGCTGACGCTGCTGCCAGAGCGGGGTGCGCTTGCCGGGGTTGCGCTTGGGCAGCAGCAGGGCGCGCGCGGCGCACTCGCGGAACCGGGACGCGAACAGCGCGGAGCCGCCCACCTGATCGGTGACGATCTGACCGATCTCGCCCTTGTCGAAGAGGGCGTCGGCCGCGCCGACGGGTGCCTTGTCGGCGTCGAAGGTCGTGTCGAGGTGCCGTCCGGGGTCGACCGGTTCGTGGTCGAGGAGGTCCAGGCCCATGTCCAGGCCCATCAGGTCGGCGTCCGGGAGACGCAGCACGATGCCGTCGTCCGCGTGCATCACCTGCGCGTCCATGCCGTACCGCTCGGCGAGCCGCGCGCCGAGCGCCAGCGCCCATGGGGCGTGCACCTGCGCGCCGAACGGGGAGTGGATGACGACCCGCCAGTCCCCGAGCTCGTCCCGGAAGCGCTCGACCAGGATCGTCCGGTCGTCGGGCACGTGACCGCAGGCCTCGCGCTGCTCCTTGAGGTACGCCAGGACGTTCTCCGCGGCCCAGGCGTCCAGGCCGGCGGCGAGCAGCCGCAGCCGCCCGTCGTCGTCCGAGAGGGCGCCGACCTCACGGAGGAACGCGCCCACCGCCCGGCCCAGTTCGAGCGGGCGGCCCAGCTGGTCGCCCTTCCAGAACGGCAGCCTGCCGGGCACCCCGGGCGCCGGCGTGACGAGCACCCGGTCCCGGGTGATGTCCTGGATCCGCCAGCTGGTGGTGCCGAGGGTGAACACGTCGCCGACCCGGGACTCGTACACCATCTCCTCGTCGAGCTCGCCGACCCTGCCCCCGCCCTTCTTGGGGTCCGAGCCGACGAGGAACACCCCGAAGAGGCCCCGGTCGGGGATCGTGCCGCCCGAGGTGACGGCGAGCCGCTGCGCGCCCGGCCGCCCCGTGACCGTGCCGGCGACCCGGTCCCAGACCACGCGCGGGCGCAGTTCGGCGAAGGCGTCCGACGGGTAGCGGCCGGCGAGCATGTCGAGCACGCCCGTGAACGCCGATTCGGGCAGCGAGGCGAACGGCGCCGCCCGGCGCACCAGGGCGAGCAGGTCGTCCACCTGCCAGGTGTCGAGCGCGACGACGGCCACCAGCTGCTGGGCCAGGACGTCGAGGGGGTTGGCGGGGATGCGCAGGGACTCGATCGCGCCCGTCCGCATCCGCTCGGTGACCACGGCCGCCTGCACCAGGTCGCCCCGGTACTTGGGGAAGACGACGCCCGTCGACACCGCGCCGACCTGGTGCCCGGCGCGGCCCACGCGCTGGAGCCCGGAGGCCACCGAGGGCGGCGACTCGACCTGCACGACCAGGTCGACCGCGCCCATGTCGATGCCCAGCTCCAGGCTGGAGGTGGCCACCACGGCGGGCAGCCGGCCCGCCTTCAGGTCCTCCTCCACCTGGGCCCGCTGCTCCTTCGACACCGAGCCGTGGTGGGCGCGGGCGAGCAGCGGCGGAGCGCCCTGGGCCGCCCCCGACTGGGCCATGATCTCCGCCGGGGGAGCACCTTCGGGGAGGGGTTCGCCGGTCGCCCGCTCGTACGCGATCTCGTTCAGCCGGTTGCACAGGCGCTCGGCGAGCCGGCGGGAGTTGGCGAAGACGATCGTGGACCGGTGGGCCTGGACGAGGTCGGCGATCCGCTCCTCGACGTGCGGCCAGATCGACGGCTTGTCGCCGCCGTCCTTGCCCTCGGAGGCGGGGGAGCCCCCCAGCTCGCCCATGTCCTCGACGGGGACGACGACGGAGAGGTCGAACTCCTTGCCCGAACGCGGCTGCACGATCTCCACGGCGCGCCCCGGCGACAGGTAGCGGGCCACCTCGTCCACGGGCCGCACCGTGGCCGACAGGCCGATCCGGCGCGCGGGGCGGGGCAGCAGCTCGTCGAGCCGCTCCAGGGAGAGGGCCAGATGCGCGCCCCGCTTGGTGCCCGCGACCGCGTGGACCTCGTCCAGGATGACCGTCTCCACGCCCGCGAGGGCCTCGCGGGTGGCGGAGGTCAGCATCAGGAACAGCGACTCGGGCGTGGTGATCAGGATGTCCGGCGGGCGGGTCGCGAGCGACCTGCGCTCGGCCGGCGGAGTGTCGCCGGAGCGGATCCCGACCCGGATGTCCGGCTCGGGAAGCCCGAGCCGCACGGACTCCTGCCGGATTCCGGTCAGCGGCGAGCGGAGGTTCCGCTCGACGTCCACGGCGAGGGCCTTGAGCGGCGACACGTACAGCACGCGGCAGCGCTTCTTCGGCTCGGCCGGCGGCGGTGCGGAGGCGAGCCCGTCGAGGGAGGCGAGGAAGGCGGCCAGGGTCTTGCCCGAGCCGGTCGGAGCGACGACGAGCACGTCGGAGCCCGCCCCGATGGCGGTCCAGGCGCCCTCCTGCGCCGCCGTGGGCGCGGTGAAGGCCCCGGTGAACCAACCGCGGGTCGCGGGGGAGAACGAGTCGAGCGCGGACCTGACCATGTCCCCCATCGTGCACCCCGGCACTGACAACCGCCCGGACCTGGGGATATCCGGACCGGGATGTCCGGACGCAGCACGGCGGGCCCCACGGCCCTGCCGCAGAATGGAGACATGGCGAGCGGGGAGCGGGCACGGTACTGGCAGTACTCCGAGCTGCCCGGGGTCGACCTGCTGCACGCCCACTACATCCACAAGGCCTTCGCCCGGCACACCCACGAGACCTTCGTCTTCGCCGCGATCACCGAGGGCGTCGAGGCCTTCCACTACCGCGACGACCTCGTCCACGCGGGCCCCGGACAGATCGCCCTGGTGAATCCCGACACCCCGCACACCGGGCACGCGGGCGTGCCCGAGGGCTGGACGTACCGGACGATCTACCCCGACGCGGAGATCGTCCGTTCGATCGCCGCCGACACCCTCGCCCTGCGCGGCTCGGTCGGCTTCACCACGCCCGTCGTCGACGATCCGCACGCCGCCCGGCTCGTCGTCGGCGTCCACCGGGCAGCGGAGGAGGGCAACGCCCTCGCGGCCGACAGCCTGCTCCGGCTGGTCACCGCCCGCATGCTGCGCAGCCACGGCGGGATCGTCACCCCGCTCCCGCCCCGCTCCGCGGGCGCCCGGAACGCGGCACGCGCGCGTGCCGTCCTGGAGGACCGCATGATCGAGCCGCCGACCCTGGAGCGGCTCGCCACGGACCTCGGCACCAGCCCCTTCGCCCTCCTCCGGGCCTTCCGGGACGCGTACGGGATGCCGCCGCACACCTGGCTGACCGACGCGCGCGTACGCCGGGCCAGGCAGCTGCTCGACACGGGGACGCCGCCGGCCGAGGCGGCCGCGGCCGTCGGCTTCACCGACCAGTCGCACCTCAACCGGCATTTCACCCGCAGCGTCGGGGTGCCGCCCGGGGCGTACCAGCGCGCAAGAACGTACAAGACCCGACCTCCGGAGCTGCCGTAACGTCCCTGACGTGGCAGAACAGACAGCACCTCCCGTCATACGCGACGGCACACCGACCAAACCCGACGCGACCGTCGTCCGCGACGCCCTCGGGGTCGGCGTCGCCGTCGGGCTCTCCGGCTTCGCCTTCGGCGTGACCTCGGCGGGCTCCGGACTCAGCGTCCTCCAGACCTGTGTCCTCAGCCTGCTCGTCTTCACCGGCGCCTCGCAGTTCGCCCTGGTCGGAGCGCTCGCCGCCGGCGGCAACCCGTTCACGGCCGCCGCCGGGGCCTTCTTCCTGGGCACCAGGAACGCCTTCTACGGGCTGCGGCTCTCGCAGCTCCTCGCCGTGCCGAAGGCCGTGAGGCCGTTCGCCGCGCACTGGGTGATCGACGAGACCACGGCCGTCTCCCTCGCGCAGCCGACCCGCCGGGCCGCCCGCATCGGCTTCACCGTCACCGGGCTCACGCTGTACGTCCTGTGGAACGCCACCACCCTCCTCGGGGCGCTCGGCGCCGAGGCGATCGGCGACACCGCGGCCTGGGGGCTCGACGCGGCCGGACCCGCCGTCTTCCTGGCCCTGCTCGCCCCCATGCTGAAGTCCGCGACCGAGCGGGCCACCGCCGGGATCGCCGTCCTGCTCGGCCTCGGGCTGCTGCCCGTGCTGCCCGCCGGCGTCCCGGTCCTCGCGGCGGCCCTCGCCGCGCCCCTGGTGCTCTGGTTCCAGGGCCGCCGGATGGGTCCCGCCGGACGAGAGAAGGACTCCCGATGAACGTCTGGATCGCGATCGCCCTCACCGCCGCCGGGTGCTACCTGGTGAAGCTGGCAGGCCTGCTCGTGCCCGCCGGGGCGCTGGAGCGCCCGCTCGTCCAGCGGCTCGCCGCGCTCCTCCCCGTGGCGCTGCTCGCCGCGCTCACCGCGCAGCAGACGTTCAGCACGGGCGGCGCCGTCGTCCTGGACGCCCGCGCCGCAGGCCTCGCCGCGGCGGCGGTCGCCCTCGTCCTCCGCGCACCGTTCCTGGTCGTGGTGGGCGCCGCCGTCGCCGTCACCGCGGGGGTACGGGCGCTGGGCTGGTGACGGCCGGCGAAGGGACTTCGCCGGAGGGCCGCCGTGACTGCCCGGCTTCCGAGGCCCGTACTCGCCCGGCCTTCGAGGAGCCCGTGCTCGCCCGGCTTCCGAGGCCCGTACTCGCCCGGCTTCCCAGGCCCGTACTCGCCCGGCTTCCGAGGCCCGTGCCTGCCCCGCCTTCCGAGGTCATTCGAGCGGGCGGCCATGGGCCCGGAGCGTGCGGAGGGCTTCGACCGTGATCATCGGGCGGCATTCCAGAGCCGTGCCCGGGGCCCAGGTGCGCCAGCGGATCGGCCAGCCGCCGTCCTCCTGCTGGTCGGCCGCGAGCCGGTCGAGCGAGCGGGTCATCTCCTCCTCGGTGAACCAGCGGGTCGCCAGGGAGTCCGGCACGCGCGCGTAGTCGTGCGGGAAGTGCAGCTCGCCCGGCGCGTACCCGTCCGCCACCGGGTAGTCCTCCTCCCGGTCGGGGTCCAGCACGGCGAGCCGCTGCTCCCGGACCATGCGGCCGAGACGGTCGGCGGCCGCCTCCGCACGCGCGCGGTCCGGGGCCCCGTCGAGGAAGGCGACGGCCGCCTGCACCTCGTACGGGTGGGACTTCTCCAGGGACTCCACCGCCGACCAGCAGAACTCGGTCGCCCGGAACAGCCACGCGTGCCAGACCTGGTTGCGGTGCAGCACCCCGACCACCGGGCCGGTGGTGAGCAGTGCGCTCGGCGGGGAGTCGACGACCGGGACGAACGGCGCGGACGGGTAGGCGCGCTGCGACGGGTGGATCGCCGGGAGCGCGCCCTCGTGGGTGGAGACGTCCGTGAGGTAGCGGCAGATCCGTTCCACGCGCAGCCCGCCGCAGCGGCCGATGGAGTCCAGCACCCGCAACGCGTGCGCGGTGTGCAGGGGCTGGCTGACCGGCCCGCGGAGATCGGGTTCGAGCGCGTGGCCGTAGCCGCCGTCCTCGTTGAGGTACGCGGCGAGGGCCGTCTCCACCTGATCCGCGCCGTCGCGCAGGAAGTGGTAGGCGAACCGGCGCTGTTCCAGGACGCGGGCCGTCAGCCAGATGAACTGTTCGGCGCGGGCCAGGGGGGTCGCTGGCGGGGAGGAGAGTGGTTTTTCGGCCATGCTCCGACCGTAGGGCGGAAAGTCGCGGTGACAAGGGCTACGGAGCGGGCTGCACTCTTGGGAGCGTGATACTGGGGTCATGCGGTTGACGATTTTCTGGGAACGGATGGCGGACCACTTCGGTGCGTCGTACGCCGAGTCCTTCGCGCGCGACCATGTGATGGCCGAGCTCGGAGGCCGGACGGTGCACGAGGCGCTGGATGCGGGCTGGGAGACGAAGGACGTGTGGCGGGCCGTCTGCGCGGCCGTCGACGTGCCCGCCGACAAACAGTGACCGTCGCGTTCACGGCAGGTGCGTTCACGGCAGGTGACCGAAGGGGATGTGGGGGGTCCGGGGTGGAATGTCCGTGCGGTGCGCGAGACTGGCGGGGTGGCTCCTCCGACTGACGACATCGACGGCACCGATGACACCGATGACACCGACGGCTCCGACCTGACCGCATCGACGGATTCGACCGCCCCGGCCGGATCGGTTGGACCGACCGGACAGGCCGGGCAGGCCGGACCGGTCGCCTCGGCCGGCTCGACCGGCTCGACCGCCTCGACCGCCTCGGCCGGATCGACCGGCTCCGTCGTCACCGCGGCGGCGCCGGGTGGCGGAGGCGACGGCGGCGGGCCCGCGCCCGTGTCCGCCGCCGAGGCGCCCCGGATGCCGCGGTGGCTGCCACGCGCGATCGTCCTGGCCCTCGCGCTCTACTCCGTCTTCCTCCTCGGCAGCTGGGCCTTCCACCAGCTCGTCGGTCTCCTCGTCAACATCCTGCTCGCCTTCTTCCTCGCCCTCGCCATCGAACCGGCGGTCGGGCGCATGGCGGCGCGCGGGATGCGCCGGGGGCTCGCCACCTTCCTCGTCTCCTTGGCCGTCCTCGTCTTCAGCGTCGGCTTCGTCGTCCTCCTGGGGTCGATGCTCGCGGGCCAGATCGTGGACATGGTCGAGAACTTCCCCAAGTACCTCGACTCGCTGATCAACTGGATCAACCAGACCTTCCACACGGACCTGTCGCGGGTCGAGGTCCAGGACAGCGTCCTGAGCTCCGACTGGCTGCAGAAGTACGTCCAGAACAGCGCGTCCGGCGTTCTCGACGTCTCCGCCACCGTCCTCGGCGGCCTGTTCCGGCTGCTGACGATCTTCCTGTTCGCGTTCTACTTCGCGGCCGACGGGCCCCGGCTGCGGCGCGCGCTCTGCTCCGTCCTGCCGCCCGCCCGGCAGACGGAGGTGCTGCGTGCCTGGGAGATCGCGGTCGACAAGACCGGCGGCTATCTGTACTCGCGCGGGCTCATGGCGCTCATCTCCGGCGTCGCGCACTTCGTGCTCTTCGAGATCCTCGGCGTTCCGTACGCGCCCGCGCTCGCGGTGTGGGTCGGCCTGGTCTCGCAGTTCATCCCGACCATCGGCACCTATCTGGCCGGCGCGCTGCCGATGCTGATCGCCTTCACCGTGAACCCCTGGTACGCGCTGTGGGTGCTCGGCTTCGTCGTGGTCTACCAGCAGTTCGAGAACTACCTGCTCCAGCCGAAGCTCACGTCGAAGACGGTGGACATCCACCCGGCGGTCGCCTTCGGTTCGGTCATCGCGGGGACGGCGCTGCTCGGCGTCGTCGGCGCGCTGATCGCCATCCCGGCCGTCGCCACCCTCCAGGCCTTCCTCGGTGCCTATGTGAAGCGGTACGACGTGACGGACGACCCGCGCGTCCACGGCCACCGGCGGTACGGGGAGGCCGTGGTCGCGCGGCTGCAGAAGGCCCTTCACCACAAGAAGGAGAAGGAGAGGGAGGCCGCTCGGGATTCCTCGGCCGAGGAGCCCGGGTCCGGGCAGTCCCGGCCCGAGGACTCCTGAGCCCGCTCCTCAGAGGTACGACGGCCCGGTGACCCGGTGCCGGAAGGTGTGCCAGATCCAGGCCTGGACGGTCACGAGCAGTGGCGTGACCACCAGCAGGGCGGGAACGAGCAGGCCGAGCGTGACGGGGGACGCCGCTCGCTCGGCCAGCGGCAGCGCGGTGCCCGCCCAGAGCGGCAGCCCGCCCATCAGGACGGCGGTGAGCGCGAAGGACTGCCAGGAGCGCCCGGCGCGTCCGACGAGCCTGCGGGCGCGTTCGTACGGCAGTCCCGTGAGCCGGAGCGTGGCGAAACCGAGCCCGTGCGCGGCGAACAGCGCGGCCACGGCGAGCGCGGTGAGGAGGGCCGTCGCACCGGTCGCCGGCGTGTACGGCCGTCCGGTGAGCAGGGCCGCGAGCAGCCACCCCCAGGACAGTGCGACCGTCCAGCTCCCGCAGGTCACCGCCGCGTCGCAGGTGGCGCGCCAGCGCGGACCCGGACCGCGGCCGCGGGACCAGAGGCCCGCGTCGCGGACGATCCAGCCGGTCAGCAGGGCCACGAGGACCGGGAACTGGCCGCTCAGGAGCTCGCCCTCGAGCGCGGGGAAGCAGCCGACGAGGACGCCGACGGTGGCCACGAGCCAGACCTCGTTGCCCAGGAAGAACGGGGCGAACGAGGCGAGGACCAGCCGCCGCTCGGGGTCGTTCCGGCCGAGCCAGGGGGTGAGCATGCCGGTGCCGATGTCCGCCCCGGCGAGGACGAACCAGCCCGCCGCGAAGAAGGCGAGCAGGGCGATGGCCAGGGTCTCCACGGGGGCTCCTCGGGCTTTTCTGGAGGGAGGGGGAGGCGGCGGGGGGAGGGGGGTAGGGGATGGGGAGAGCGGAGTCGGACGGTTCAGTAGCGGGGGGCCGGGAGGGCGTCGGCCGGGTCGGGTGTTCCGCCCTCGCCGCCGCTCCCGGTCCCGGTCCCGGTCCCGTTCCCGGTCCCGTTTCTGTCCCCGCTCCCGTCCCCGTCCCCGTCCCCGGCTCCGTTCCCGTTCCCGCCCCCGGCCCCGGTGGGCCGTTCGTCGTGGCCGAGGCCGGCGTCGACCGGGCCCCGGCGGGCGTGGCGGGTGAGGAGCCAGGCGTTGAGGACGGCGAGCAGGACGAAGACCGTGGTGAAGACGGCGAGGGAGAGGCGCATGGTGCCGGGGGAGAGATCCGAGACCGCGTCCTCCGTCTTCAGCAGCCCGTAGACCACCCAGGGCTGCCGCCCGGACTCCCGGAACACCCAGCCGCTGATCATCGCGATGTACGGCAGCGGGACCGCCGCCATCAGGACGAGATGCCACAGGCGGAACCGGAAGACGACCTTCCTGAAGGCGGCCAGGATCACCCCGGCGAAGCAGAGGTACATCATCAGCGCGAAGCAGATCAGCATCACCAGCGCGCCGCCCCGGGTCCACGCCTCCGAGGGCACGTAGTCACCGGGCCCGAAACGTTCCGTCAGCTCCGCCTGGACCCGCGCGATCTCCGCGGTCTTCCCGCTGAACACGGCCGACTTCATCGGCTGGAAGGCGTCGAGGACGGCGAACTGCACCCCGCCGAAGACGGCCGTCACCATCAGCGCGGGCGCCGAGAGGAACACCCCGATCCGCAGGCTGCGGCCGAAGAACTCCCACTCCGGGCTGCGCTTGAACAGGTGGTACGCGCTCACCCCGGCCATGAAGAACCCCGCCGTGAGCAGCGCGCCCGCCACGATGTGACCGAAGGCGAGCAGTGCGGAGGGGTTGGTCAGCACCGCGACCGGGTCGTCGAGGACGAGCTCGCCGTTCTCGGAGCCGTACCCCACGGGGTGGTTGAGGAAGCCGTTGGAGACGAGGATCCAGTACGCCGAGACGTAGGCGGTCAGGACGACGACCCAGATCGCCGCCAGATGGGCCCAGCGGTTGAGCCGGTTCCAGCCGAAGATCCACAGACCGAGGAAGGTCGACTCGACGAAGAACGCCACGATCGTCTCGACGGCGAGCGAGGCCCCGAGGATGTTGCCCGCCTCGTGGGTGAGTCCGCTCCACGCCATGCCGAACTGGAGCTCCATCACCAGACCGGTGACGATGCCGACCGCGTAGTTGATCACGTACAGCTGGCCCCAGAACCGCACCATGCGCGCGTCCAGAGGCTTCCGGCTGAACGTGGCCCGCGTCTGGAGCACGGCCACGACGGTCGCGAGCCCCAGGGTGAGGGCGACGAAGAGGAAGTGGCCGCCCGCCGTGAGGGCGAACTGCAGCCGCGCGAGATCGAGTACGTCCTGGTTCACCCGATCAGCGTCGGCGTACGGTCAGGGGCCCGGCGTCACCCCCGGGTGGACAGTGGCCGTACCCCAGCGGTTGTGCCCGCCCACGCGCGCGTACCCCGTGAGTTGTGCCGAGCGGTTCCCGTCACCCGAGGGCCGGGGAGCCGCCCACGGACCGGCCCTCGGTCAGGCCAGCCAGCCCGGCGTGATCATCCCCGACTCGTAGGCCAGGATCACCAGCTGTGCCCGGTCCCGTACGGCCAGCTTGGTCATGATCCTGCTGACATGGGTCTTCGCGGTCGCGGGGGACAGGACGAGGCGGCCGGCGATCTCGTCGTTCGAGAGCCCGGCGCCCACCAGGCCGAGGACCTCGCGCTCCCGCTCGGTGAGGGCGTTCAGCCGGGGGCTCGGGTCCGGCTGCCGGTCGGCCCGGCCCGCGAACTCGGCGATCAGACGGCGCGTCACGGCCGGGGCGATCAGGGCGTCGCCGCGCGCCACGACCCGTACCGCGTGCAGCAGTTCCATCGGCTCGGTGTCCTTCACCAGGAAGCCCGACGCGCCCGCGCGGAGCGCTCCGTACACATGGTCGTCCGCGTCGAAGGTGGTCAGGATGACCACCCGTACCCCTTCGAGCCGCTCGTCGGCGGTGATGCGGCGGGTGGCCTCGAGGCCGTCGAGGACCGGCATGCGGATGTCCATCAGGACCACGTCCGGGCGCAGTTCGCGGGCGAGCGCGATCGCCTGCTCCCCGTCCCCGGCCTCGCCGACGACCTGGAGGTCCTCCTCGTCGGAGAGGATCGACCGGAAGCCGGCCCGGACCAGCGTCTGGTCGTCTGCGAGCACGACACGGATCATCGGGGGTCCCCCTCGGGCGCGTCGCTGTCGGACGCGGTGGGTTCGGGTGTGGTCGGTTCGGGTGGGGTCGGTTGGGACGCGGTCGGTTGGGACGCGGTCTGTCCGGAGGTGGTCTGTCCGGAGGTGGTGGGTCCGGACGTGGTGGGTCCGGGTGGGCTGGGGTCGGGTGCGTCGGGGTCGGGCGTGCCGGGGCCGGGCGCGCCCGGTTTCGACGTGCCCGGCTCTGCGAGCGGCAGTCGCGCGGCCACCAGGAAGCCGCCGTCGGCCCCGTTCTCGGCGGTCAGCTCGCCGCCGAACGCACGGGCCCGCTCGGCCATGCCCCGGATACCGCTGCCGAGGGGACGGCCCTCCGGCGCGCCCTCTCCGTCGTCCGCGATCCGCAGCCGCACCGCGTCGGCGCCCCAGTCGAGGGTGATGCGGACGGTCCTCGCGCCCGCGTGGCGGGTCACGTTCGTCAGCGACTCCTGCACGATCCGGTACGCGGCCAGGTCGACGGGCGGCGGAAGGGGCACGGGCGTGCCCGTGACGTCCGTACGGACGTCGAGACCGGCACTACGCGCGCGTGCGGCGAGATCGCCGAGGAGCGCCAGCCCCGAGGACGACGGGGCCGTGGGCGTCGGCTCGTCGGCGCGGCGCAGCACTCCCAGGGTGGCCCGCAGCTCGCGCAGCGCGTCCTTGCTGGTGGACTTCACCGCCTCCAGTGCCTCGGTGGCGGTGGCGAGCCCGGCCTCCGGGGCGGGCCCCTTGCCGAGGCGGTGGAGCGCGGCACCCGACTGGACGTTGATCAGCGAGATGCTGTGGCCGAGCACGTCGTGCACCTCGCGGGCGATCCGCAGCCGCTCCTCGGTGGCGCTCTGCCGCGCGCGGGCCTCCTGCTCCCGCTCGGCGGCCAGCGCCCGCTGCTCCACCTCGTGCAGATAGGCGCTCCGGGTGCGCTGGGCCCGGCCCACCGCGACGAGGCTGATCAGCCAGCCGGCCAGCATGACGAGCGAGGTGTCGTCGATCTGCCGGTGCCCCGGCCGCTGCCGGATCTCGCCGAGCCCGACCGCGAGGAGGGTGACGGCGGCCAGCGCGACGGCGGCGGCGAAGCGGCCCTCCGCGGCGGTGGTGTAGAGCGCGAGCGCGAAGGCGATCATCAGCGGGCCGTCCTGGGCGGACAGCGGGTAGTAGACGACGCAGGCGAGCAGCGTGACGACGGAGACGGTGACCGGCTGCCGCCGCCGGAAGTACAGGGCTCCGCACCCCATCAGGATCAGCACCCAGCCGAGCACCGTACGGACGGTGGACTCGTTCGCGTACTGCGCGGAGACGAGCGTCCAGACGGCGACCACGAGCAGGACGACACCCGCCACGACGGCGTCGGCGGCCTGTGGCGAAAGACGCCCGCCGCCCGGGGAACGGAGGGGGAGGGACATGCGTCGAAGGATAGGCGGGGGACGGTTCGTGGGGGCGGCAGCGTGCGGGCCGGGGGGCTCGGCGGGCTTGGGGGGCTTCGATGATGTTCGGGTACTCGGACGAGTGGTGGGCGCTGCTGTTCGTGCCCGTGGTGCTGTGGGTGCCGTTCGGCCCCTTCGTCATGGCGGGAACGGGGGTGTGGTGCGCCCGGCGGCCCGGGTGGTGGCCGCGGCTGTGGTCGGTGCTGCTGCCGCTGGTGCCGGTCGCGGTCTCGGCGACCGCGGTCATCCTGCCCACGGACACGTGGGACGAGCCCACCCACGGTGAGGACGTGCTCGGATACGTCCTCGTGTACGTCCTGGGGATCACCGTCCTGCCCTGGGTGCTGGGGTACGGGATCACTCGGCTGCTGCGGTGGGCGGGGGCGCGTCGGGAGCGCGGCCGGGAGCTGGAGCTGGAGCCGAAGTCGGAGCTTGAGTCGATGCCGACGCGGGCCCAGGACCGGGCCCAGGCCCAGACCCAGGGGGAGGACCTGGGGCTGGGCCCGGACGAGGGCCGTGCGGAGTCCTAGGCGGTCGTGAGGGGGTTGGGCACCGGGAGGTAGTGGGGCGCGGTGCCCTCCGCGCGGAGCCAGCGGGAGAGCAGGTTGGCCTTGCCGGGGACGGTGGGGGAGTCGAGCAGGGCCTTCACGTCGGGGAGCGCGGGCAGCCGGCCGCCCCGCTCGAACTCGGCGCGGGCCATCGCCCAGAGCGCGGGGGCGGAACCCGGGAAGCGATGGGTGAGGGCGCCGGCGATCTCGGAGAGGTTGTTGACGACGAGGCAGTACACGAGCCTCCGCCAGGCCGCCGTACGGGGCGTCTCGGGGATCGTCTTGGCGCCCTCCGCGTCGCGGAACACGGACTGGACGGGGGTGCCGTGGGCGTCCACGGCGATCAGCGTGTTCTGCAGGTGGCACTCCACGACGACGCCGAAGCGGGCGAACGCCTCCAGGACGGGCGCCACGACGCACCGGAGATACGCCGTCCACCAGGGCCGGGGATCGGCGATGCGGTCGAGGGGGTTCCCCGGGAAGCCCTCCGCGAGCGCGGCGGTCAGCACGGCGGTCGAGCCGGGGGCCAGGTGCCGGTCGAGGCCGTCACGGACGAGGACGGCGCAGGTCTCGAAGAGGCCGTCCACCGTGCGGTAGCCGCGGTCGCTGAGCCAGGACGCCGGGCCGTCCATGGCGGCGAAGGCGGCGCTCACGACGGGGTCGGTGCGGCGGACCTGGAGCAGCTCGTGGCGGCGCATCCGGCGGATGTCGTTGGTGATCCGGACGTCGAGACTGAACTTGAGGAACATGTCCCCGGTCCCGGTGGTCCGCGCGTCGTCCCCGGGCAGGTGCAGGGTGCGGACCGAGGCGGTCGGCCGGGCTGCCCAGGGGGTCACGCCCAGGCGGACGAGGCGGCCTTCGGCGAAGGCGGCACGCACGCGCGTGGCGCGGTCGGAGAGGGCGAGCTGCCAGGGGTGGGCAGGCAGCAGGCGGTAGCCGGGGGGAGCTTCGCCGAGGGTGTCCAGGGCCCGGGTGTCCCCGTCCTCGACCACCGCGTCCTCGCGTACCCCGAGCAGGACGAGCGGGAACTGGGAGTACGCCTCGGGCGCGTAGCGCAGCCAGTCGGCGGCCGGGCCCTCGCCCGTGCGCGCCTTGGGGGCCGGGTGGTAGGGATGGCCCATCACCAGCGCCTGTTCGGAGCGCAGCCAGGGGTCGTCGGGCGGCGCCACGCGGGCGCGTGCGGCGAGCACGGCCTGGACGGCGCTGCGGCTGGCGGCCATCTCGGCGGCCAGGGCGGGGTTGGCGCGGCCGGTGGAGGCGTACATCTCCTGGACGGCGAGGTCGACGAGCTCCGCGTGACGGAGGATCCGCCAGGCGCGGCCCGTCCACAGTTCCGGGGCGGAGGGGCGGTGACCGGGGCGGACGCGCAGGAGGCGGCCGCTGACGCGCAGGCGGTGGACGGCGTACGGGGCGGTGTCGCCGCTTCGGGGTGGGCCTGCGGGCGACTCCATGGGCGGGCCCGAGGGCGGGCCCGAAGGCGGGCCCGAAGGTGGGTCCGAGGGTGGGTCCGAGGGCGGGCCCGAAGGCGGGTCCGAGAGTGGGTCCGTCGGCAGGCCCGCGGGGGCCTTAGAGGACAGGCCTGCGGGTACCTCCGCGGACAGGCCTGCGGGCGCCTCCGAGGACAGGCCCGCGGACGGGCCCGTCGGGATGTCCACCACCGGGTCCGCGGCCTCCCGGAGCAGGCAGTTGAGCAGGGGCGTCACCGCCAGTGCGTCGGCGGTCCGCGCGAGTGTGTTCATCGCCTTCAGTATGTGTGGATCGCGTTCGACCGCGATAGAACAACCGTATGTGCCGAACCGCCGCGGAGCGGACTCTGGCCGCCGAGCTGGACGTCGTACGCCCGGGGCTCACGGACGCGTACGTGGCGGAGCTTCCGGGAGCCAGGGCCGCCGTGCTGACCCGGCTGTGGCGCGGGCTCGTCCACGAGCCGTTTCCCTGGGTCGCCGCGCGCACGCCCGACCGCGAGGGCGTCACCCTGCGTCTGGCGGACAGGCGTCGCCTGCGCGGGCCGCACTCGGACCCCTGGGCGACGACGGCGTCGGTGGCCGGAGTCGACCTGGCCGGTGTCCGGTACGACCATCCGGCTGAACTGACGGCGGCCCTGGCCGTTCCGCGGGGCGCGCGCCTGGCGGCCGAGCTCGACCACAGCGTCGCGTCGCTGGCCCTCTCCCGTACGGCGGCTCGGCGAGCGGCGCCGCCCGTCCACCCGTGGGAGTGGGAGCAGGGCGAGACCGACGGGCATCCGTACCATCCGGGCTGCCGCTCCCGGCCCGGCTTCTCCGCCGCCGAGCAGCTCGCGTACGCCCCCGAGCACCGGCCCGTGGTGTCCCTGCGGCTCGCCCCGGTCGCGGGTGCGGCCGTGTCGGTGTCGGGGGAGTGGCCGCGCGAACTGCGCGACGGCTCCTCCGTGCTGATCCCCGTACACCCGTGGCAGGCCCGGCACGTGCTGACCGGCCTGGAGCTGCGGCCTGGTCCCGACGCCCACCCGCTGCTCTCGCTGCGGACGCTCGACCTCGGCGGCGACCGGCACGTCAAGACCTCGCTGACCACGCAACTCACCTCCACCGTGCGGGACATCTCGGCGTACACCGTCACCCACTCCCTCGCGACGTCCGCGTTCGTCGAGGGGCTCGCCCGCCGGCTCGACGGTCGGCTGCGGATCGCCCGTACGGTCGCGGCAGCGGGGGCGGGAACGGCCGATCTGGCGGCGCTCCTGCGCGAGTCGCCGCAGGTGCACGCGGACCCGGCGGCCGGGGAGCGCGTCGTTCCGGTGGCCGCCCTGCCCGCGCTGCTCGCGACCCGCCCGGCGGGTGAACGGCTCGACCGTGTAGTCGAGTTCGCACGCCTCGCTCTCGGGGTCTGTCTGGAGCTGCTCGACCTCGGGGTGGCCCTGGAGGCGCACGGCCAGAACCTGCTCGCCGTCGTCGACGCCGACGACCGGACCAGGCGTCTCGTCTACCGGGACCTCGCCGACATCCGCATCAGCCCCGCCCGCCTCGCCCGGCACGGCGTCCCGGCCCCGCCCGTCAGCGGCCGCCTCCTGAACGACGACCCGGCCGTGCTCCGCCGCAAGGTCCTCGGCAGCCTGGTCACCGGCGCGCTCGGCCCGCTGGCCGGCGACGCGCCGACCCTCGGCACGATCCTGGACGCGGCCACCCGTGACCTCGCCGCCACCCCGGACCTGCGTGCCCTGCGGACGGAACCGCTCCCGGCGAAGGCGCTGACGCTGATGAGGCTGGCCGCGGCGGGCGGCGGGGGCGGGGACCTGTGGACGGCGCTTCCGAACCCCTCGCAGGACGGCGGGCGGGGGCGGGCGGGGCAACGACCGTCGTACCGGCGAAGGTCGTAGCGCGAACGTCGTACCGGCGACCGCCGTACGGGCGACCGTCGTGCCGCGACCGTCGTGCCGCGACCGTCAAGGCGCGGCCGTCGCCGGGTCGCCGCGTGGGTGCTGTCGCGGTCGGCGCGAGACCGCTCACCCTGTGGTCGGACCGCTCGGCCGGTGGTCGGACCGCTCGGCCGTCGCGCGGGCTCATGAGCCGGACTCCTCGGCCGGACTCAGCCGGACTCCTCGGCCGGACTCCTCAGCCGGACTCCTCAGCCGGCGTGCGACTCCTCGACGGGTGCCGTCCCTGTGTGCTGTGCGGCCTCGGCGGCGCTGTAGGAGGCGGCGAAGGTGAACGCGCGCGAGGACGGGCCGTTCGTCCGCAGGTCCGCCAGCCGCTCCAGGGCCTCCTCGACGCTCGGGACGTGTCCCGCGGGGACCCACCACAGCACCAGGTGCGACTCGACGTGCCGTGCGAACCACTCGCGGCGCCGCCGCATCACCTCCAGGTGTCCGCTGCGGTAGGCGAAGTCCCAGAGGGCCTCCTGGGTCTCCCAGACCGACAGGTTGACGATGACGTCCTCGCCCGCCGGGCGCAGGGCGGTGGCGTCGGCCTCGCCGTCCTCCACCAGCCGCCACACGAAGCCGGGTGTGCCGTCGGCGGCGGCGTTGACCGGGTCCAGGAGCTCCACGAACGGCGCGAGGCGCGGGTCGTCGAGAGGGTGGAGGAGCGTGGCGACGTTGAGCTGGGCGAGGTGGGCGGCGGCGTGCGGGGATGCGGTCATGGCCTCATCCCAGCACGCCGTCGTTTTCTATGTCAATGATCGTTGTTTTTAGAGTCCTCGACCACCACGCAGCACTCGCCCGGCCGGGCGTCCATGCGCGCGCGTACGGAGCCGTCCGTGCCCAGGAGGCCCTCCAGGAGCGCGAGGTTCATGCCGCAGACGAGGGGAGGGAAGCGTTCGGCGACGGCGTGGAAGGGGCAGTTGCGCATGCGGAGGGTCGCCGCGCCGGCGGTGTCCTCGGCGGCCTTGGTGCCCTCGGCAGGCTCGGCGTGCTCGGCAGGCTCGGCCCGCTCGGAGGCTTCCAGGCGGGGCTCGTAGCCGCGTGCCGCCAGCGTCCGCATGGCCTCCGCCAGATCGCCGCAGGGTGCCGCCGGGCCGCGCAGCTCCTCGCCGCGGCGGCGGGCGGCCGCGAAGAGTCCGGCGTCGAGTCCGGCCTGCTCGGCGGCCTCGGCGAGCAGCTCGGCGGCGGTGCGGTAGTCGCGGGCCGGCAGGGAGACCGACCGCTCGGCCCGCGCCCGCGTGTAGACCTTGGCGGGGCGGCCGGCTCCCGGCCCCGAGCGGCCGGTCAGGCGGCGGCTGCCGCTCTCCAGGAGCCCGGCGCCGGTCAGCTTGTCCAGGTGGTGCGCGGCGAGCGTGCGCGCCACCCCGGTGGCCTCGGCGGCCTCGTTGCGCCCGACCTCACGGCCCTGTGCCACCACGTACTCGTACAGGCGGCGCCGTACCGGGTCCTGCAGCATGGCGATCGCGTCGATGTCCTGCGTGTCCTCCATCCGGCCATTCTAGGAACAATGCCGGTTGGAGATAGAAGGCGGGCGGAAGGCGCCCGCCCGTGTCCCCGCCCGTCTTCCCGCCCGTGTCCTCGCCTGCTTCCCCGCCGGCGTCGCTGCCCGTGCTTCCGCCCGCGTTCTTGCGCGCGATGACCTCGGCGCCCCCGGCGCGGTGCTCGGGGGGCGCGGTGCTCAGGGTCCGCGCCAGATGTTGGCGAAGGCGGTGTTCTCGATGGTCCGCCTCTGGCGTACGGCTTCGAGTTCCATCACCGCGTCGTGGACGACGGCGACCACGGTCGTCACCGCCTCGTCGCCGAGGCCGGACGCGTCGTCGGACCGCTCGTCGTCGGACCGCTCGCCGTCGATGCCCACGGCCGAGGCGAGGGCGGCCAGGACGGGTTCGTTCTCCTCCCAGCGGTCGGCGGCCCGGCGGCTCGCGGGCGTGTCGGCCGGTTCCACGCGTTCCGGCCCGAAGGGCAGCAGTCCGCCCCGCTTCCGCGTCAGCTCGCCGGCACCCTCCAGCGCGGTCCGGTACGCGGTCGAGAGGTCGCGGCCCCGGCGCCACAGCCAGTCCTCGACGAGCTCGTACGGCTCCTCGCGGGAGAGCGCCGCCGCGGCCTCGCCGAGGAGGCGGTCGTCCGGCGCCGACGGCTCGCCCGGCACGATGCGGTCTTCGGCCACGGTGACGGCCCCGGTGCCGAGGAGGTCGATCAGCTCGGCTCCCGCGAGTGCGAGCGACAGGTCCCCCTGGCCCACGGAACGGTCCGACCTCGGGTCCATGGCGATGATGAACAGGTCTTTCGCCGTGGTCATGAAGGCTCCCCTCGGAACATCGACAACGATGCGTTCCCGCCCGTGTCCGTCCGTCCCTGTCAGGGACCGGTCGGGTGCGGGGCGGCTGCCACGATCAGTATCGCCCCGCGACCGCGGGTCCGAAGCCCCGTCGCGGGGAGGGGAGTTCCGCCCCGCGGTCAGCGGGGAGGGCGGGGCGGGCCGGGCGAAGGCGTGGGGAGCGGAGGTCCGGCCAGAGGTCCCCGCTGCGGCGGGGTGTATCCCTTGGTGTGTGCCGCCGGAGCCCGTCGCGACACTGCGGCGTGTCACCCGCGAGTGTGCTTGACACTAAAATCGAACATCCATTCTTATGGAAGCCCGGCCCTTGGAATCTCGGGCTTCTCGCCGAGTTGTCCACAGGCTGGAGGGGACGTCGGGGCCCATTGTCAGTGGCAGGGGTTAGCGTCTTTCACATGAAGCGATCGACTCAAGCAAACCGGGTGGAACCCATGGCAGGAACCGACCGCGAGAAGGCGCTCGACGCCGCGCTCGCACAGATTGAACGCCAATTCGGCAAGGGCGCCGTGATGCGCATGGGCGACCGCACCCAGGAGCCGATCGAGGTGATCCCGACCGGATCGACCGCCCTCGACATCGCCCTCGGCGTCGGCGGCCTGCCGCGCGGCCGTGTCGTGGAGGTCTACGGCCCGGAGTCCTCCGGCAAGACGACCCTGACCCTGCACGCGGTGGCCAACGCCCAGAAGGCCGGCGGCCAGGTGGCGTTCGTGGACGCCGAGCACGCCCTCGACCCCGAGTACGCCAAGAAGCTCGGCGTCGACATCGACAACCTCATCCTGTCCCAGCCGGACAACGGCGAGCAGGCCCTCGAGATCGTCGACATGCTGGTCCGCTCCGGCGCCCTCGACCTGATCGTCATCGACTCCGTCGCCGCGCTCGTCCCGCGTGCGGAGATCGAGGGCGAGATGGGTGACTCCCACGTGGGTCTCCAGGCCCGACTGATGAGCCAGGCGCTCCGGAAGATCACCAGCGCGCTCAACCAGTCCAAGACCACCGCGATCTTCATCAACCAGCTCCGCGAGAAGATCGGCGTGATGTTCGGCTCGCCGGAGACCACGACCGGTGGCCGCGCCCTGAAGTTCTACGCCTCGGTGCGCCTCGACATCCGCCGCATCGAGACCCTCAAGGACGGCACGGACGCGGTCGGCAACCGCACCCGCGTCAAGGTCGTCAAGAACAAGGTCGCGCCCCCGTTCAAGCAGGCCGAGTTCGACATCCTCTACGGCCAGGGCATCAGCCGCGAGGGCGGTCTGATCGACATGGGCGTGGAGCACGGCTTCGTGCGCAAGGCCGGTGCCTGGTACACGTACGAGGGCGACCAGCTCGGCCAGGGCAAGGAGAACGCCCGTAACTTCCTGAAGGACAACCCCGACCTCGCCGACGAGATCGAGAAGAAGATCAAGGAGAAGCTGGGCGTCGGCGTCCGGCCCGAAGCCGCCAAGGCCGAGACGGCGACGGACGCGGCCGCCGCCGCGGACACCGCCGGCACGGACGACGCCGCCAAGAGCGTCCCGGCACCCGCGAGCAAGACCGCGAAGGCGACCAAGGCCACCGCGGTCAAGAGCTGAACCAGTGACCGGTCGCACCGAATGGCCGGGTGACAGCCCCGAATCGTCGAGGGCCGAGAAGGAGCTGTCACCCCAGGACCCGGCTGAGCGGGCGCGGGCGATCTGCCTGCGCCTGCTCACCGGGAACCCCCGCACGCGCAAGCAGCTCGCCGACGCACTGCGCAAGCGGGAGATCCCCGACGAGGTGGCCGAGGAGGTCCTCTCCCGCTTCGAGGACGTCGGGCTGATCGACGACGCCGCCTTCGCGGGGGCCTGGGTGGAGTCCCGCCACCACGGCCGGGGCCTCGCCCGCCGGGCCCTCGCCCGCGAGCTGCGGACCAAGGGCGTCGAGCCGGCCCTCATCCAGGAGGCGGTGGAGCAGCTCGACTCCGACCAGGAGGAGGCCACCGCGCGGGAGCTCGTCGCCCGCAAGCTGCGCGCCACCCGCGGTCTCGACCGCGACCGGCGCCTGAGACGGCTCGCCGGGATGCTCGCCCGCAAGGGCTATCCCGAGGGCATGGCCCTCCGTGTCGTCCGCCAGGCGCTGGAGGCCGAGGGCGAAGACACGGACGGGCTCGACGAGTCCTTCTGATCCCCGGGGGAGATCAGAAGGACGTGTCCCGTCCCGTCCGGGGCTCAGCCCGGTGTCGTCGGCAGCAGGACCGGGAGGCCCGCCGCCTTCCAGGCCTGGAAGCCGCCGATCAGGTCGGTCGCCCGGTGCAGGCCCAGGCGGCGCAGGGACTCGGCCGCGAGGGAGGAGGCGTAGCCCTCGTTGCAGAGGACCACCACCAGCAGGTCGTGGCCGGTCGCCTCCGGCGCGCGGTGGCTGCCCTGCGGGTCCAGCCGCCACTCCAGTTCGTTGCGCTCCACCACCAGCGCACCCGGGATCAGACCGTCCCGTTCGCGCAGGGCCGCGTAGCGCGTGTCCACCAGGAGCACCTCACCCGTCTCGTACGCCTCGTAGGCGGTCCGCGGCTCGATGCGGTCGAGGCCGGACCTGACCCGCTCCAGGAGCTCGTCGATACCGACGCGGTTGTCGCCGGCGCTCACTGCCAGTCCTCCGGGCGTTCGACCTGCTCGAGGCGGAGCACGGCGCCCGACCGGCTGAAGCGCCGGATCAGCGGGAGCGGCGGGTAGTAGGCGTGCACCGAGACGGCGTGGGTGTCGGGGGACTCGTTGAGCACCTCGTGCACATGGTGACGGCCGAAGGCACGGCCACCGCCCTCGCCGAGGCGGCGGGAGCGGTCGAGGCCGTCGGCCAGTTCCAGGGTCTTCCAGCCGCTCGCCGGCAGCCGGACCGCCAGTGCGTTCTCGGTGAGGCTGCCGCGCGCGGTGGCGAAGGCGCCCAGCGACTCGGCGTGGTCGTGCCAGCCCGTGCCCGTGCCGGGCGGCCAGCCGATGAGCCAGGCCTCGCTGCCGCCGGGGCCTTCGAGCCGCACCCAGGTGCGGCCCTCGGGGTCGAGCGGCAGGGAGTCGACCAGGTCCCGGTCCGCCGCCGTGCGCCGGACGAAGTCGAGCAGGTCGGCCGCCGTCGGGGTGCCGGAGGGCGTGGCGGCGGGAGCGCCGGGGGAGTCGGCGGATGCGTCGGGTGAGGCGTCTGCGGAGACGCTCAGAGGGCGTGCGGGGGCGGGTCGAGACACGGGTGACCGTCCTGGGTTCGCTGAGAGCGCGCGGCGGCAGCACGGCACACGGACGTACCTGGACGTACGGCGGTGGCGGGGCGCGCGCGGGGAAGGGGCGAGATCAGCAGGACGGGCGACACACGCAGCCCGCATAGCGGACGAGGTCCATATGGACCCTCCGCCACAGGCGCACATCGGTGTCGGTCACGCTCCGGAGTACACCATGCGCGCCGACCGGAATCAATGCATGTCCGCTGTGCGGTCACTCCCCGTGGACACTCCCGGCGGCCCCACCTTCGCCGCGGCCTTCGCGCCGGACGTGGTCCCGGCCTTCGTTCCCGCCTTCGGTCCGGGGTCCGTCCCGGTCTCCGGCCCGTCCTCGGGGTCGCCGGTCGGCGAGCCGCCGCGGGCCGCGTCCGCCGCCGCGTACAGCTCCTCCGGGTGGACCCCGGCGAAGGCCGCGACGAGATGCCCGTCGGGCCGCACCAGCAGGACGGCGTGGGCGGGGGCGCCCGGGTAGGCCTCCGTGACCAGCACCTCCGCCTTCGCGGGGAGGGCGGCGACCGCCTCTTCGAGCCGGGGCATCACCCCGGCGCCGCGCCAGTGCCGCCGGTCCCAGACCCCGGTGCCGGGGGCGACCAGGACGACCAGGAGGCGGCCCTGACCCAGCCGGTCCCGGAGCCGTACGGTCGTGCCGTCGGGGGCGGTCACCCGGACGTCCTCGACCGGGGCACCCTCCGGGGTGCCGACCGGGGTCCGGCCCTCGGTGTACGGAGGCGCGAGGGGGGAGTGGGGGTACGCCGGGGGCGCGCCGAGCGGGCCGCGCCCCACATGGCCGTCGGTCAGGAGGGCGTCGTGGCCGCGCGCGGCCCCCGGAAGGTACGTCCGCAGGCCACCGCCGCCCCGCAGCACCGGCAAGGACTGGTCGGCGCCCCGCAGCCGGTGGGCGACGGCCGCGCGCCGCTCGCTCTGGTAGCTGTCGAGCAAGCGCTCGGAGCCTCCGTGGTGCCAGGTGTGGGCGAGTTTCCAGGCGAGGTTGTCGACGTCCCTCAACCCCTCGTCGAGGCCCTGGGTGCCGACCGCGCCGAGCAGGTGCGCCGCGTCCCCGGCGAGGAGGACGCGGTCCACCCGCCAGCGCCGGGCGAGCCGGTGGTGGAGGGTGTGCACGCCGGTGTCGATGAGCTCGTACGGAGGTGTCACGCCGTCGCACCAGCCGGCCAGGGTCTCGCGGATGCGGGCGATCAGCGCGTCGGGCGTGACGAGGTCGCCCCGGGGCGGCAGCAGCCAGTCGATCCGCCACACCCCGTCGGGCAGCGGGCGGGCGGCGATCTCGTCGGCGGCGCCCCGCCACGGCGGCTGACGGTGCAGCAGGGCCTCGCCGGGCCAGGGGAGTTCGGTGCGCAGCGCGGCGACCGCGTGCCGTTCCACGGCCGTACGGCCGGGGAAGCGGATGCCGAGCAGTTTGCGTACGGTCGAGCGGGCGCCGTCGCAGCCGACGAGGTGGCTGCCGCGCCACCAGGTGCCCGCCGGGCCCCGGGTGTGGGCGACGACGCCGTCGCGGTCCTGCTCGATCGTGTCGAGCCGGGCCTCGGTGACGAGCCGGATCAGCTTCTGGTGGGCGATGGCGTCGCGCAGCCCGCGTGCGAGGGCGTGCTGCGGGATGTGCAGCGGCGCGGCCGGGGCGGAGGGCGCGGCGGGGTCCTCGGACCACTCCTCCGTACCGCCGAGTCCCAGGTCGAGGGTGAGGTGGCGGACCACCTGGCGGCGGCGCATGCCGCGCCAGCCGACCCAGCGGACCCCCTCGTCACGGAGGGTGGTGCAGCCGAGCCGCTCGACCATCGCGGCCATGTCGGCGCGCAGCACGACGCTGCGCGCGGGGCGTGGTTCGTCCTTGCCCGAGCCCTCGTCGAGGACGACGCTGGGCACGCCCTGTGCGGCGAGGGCGAGGGAGAGCGCGAGGCCGACCGGCCCCGCGCCCACGATGATCACCGGGTCCACGGCGCGGCTCCTGAAGGCCGGACGGTCATGGGGGCAGCACATCTGAGTGTGGCACGAGCCCGGTGCTTGATCACAGACCGTATGCAACCCACTGAGGGTGCTTGCGTCAAGCGACGGGGTGGGCGCGGTGCGGCTGACCTGAAGTCAGTACCGCTCCGGCCCACCCCTGTTGTCCCACGGACCCCTGGAGGGGTCAGGCGCCGCTGGTGGCGTCGCTCTTCACATCGGCCGGTCCGCCCTGGGCGGGGATGGCCGCCACGGCGGACTTCTTGCCCTGGCGCAGGCGCTTCTCCAGCCGTCCCGCGAGGGCGGTGACGATCGAGTTGAGGGCGATGTAGATCAGCGCGATGACGGTGAACGTGGCGATCGTGTTGGCGCCGTAGTTGGCCGTGATCTGCCGGTTCTGGCTGAGCAGCTCCGTGAAGCCGAGCAGCGCGCCGCCGAGCGCCGTGTCCTTGACGATCACGACGAGCTGGCTGACCAGCGCGGGGAGCATGACGGTGACGGCCTGCGGGAGCAGGACGTACATCATGGTCTGGCCCTTGCGCAGGCCGAGCGCCTCGGCCGCGTCGCCCTGGCCGCGCGGCAGCGAGAGCACACCGGCCCGGACGATCTCGGCGATCACCGAGGCGTTGTAGAGCACCAGACCGGTGACGACCGCGTAGAGCGGGCGGAAGTCGGAGCTGACGGTGGTGAACTCCCGGTAGAGGGCGTTCGCGAACACCATCAGGAGCAGCACCGGGATGGCGCGGAAGAACTCCACGACCGCGCCGACGGGGACCCGCACCCAGCGGTGGTCGGAGAGCCGGCCGACGCCGAGGAGGGCTCCGAGCGGCAGCGCGATCAGGATCGCGAGGCCGGCCGCCTTGAGGGTCTCCGTCAGACCGGGCAGCAGATACGTCGTCCAGACCCGGGAGTCGGTGACGAACGGACTCCACTTGTCGGCGGCCAGCTGGTTCTTGTCGTTGAGGGCCGCCAGGACCCACCACGCCACCAGGGCGAGGACCGCGAGGAACCCGATCGTGAAGAGGAGATTGCGCCGCTTGGCCCGCGGCCCGGGGGTGTCGTACAGGACGGAACTCATCGCTTCACCGCCAGTCGCTTGGCCGCCCAGCCGAAGAACAGGCCGGTCGGAAGGGTGAGAACGATGAAGCCGAAGGCGAAGACGGCGAAGACGGCGAAGAGCGCGTCTGCCTCGTTCTCGATCATCTCCCTCATCAGGAGGGCCGCCTCGGCCGCGCCGATGGCCGCCGCCACGGTGGTGTTCTTCGTGAGGGCGATGAGGACGTTGGCGAGCGGGGTCACCGCCGCGCGGAACGCCTGGGGGAGGACCACCAGGGTCAGGACCTGGAAGAAGCTCAGCCCCAGCGCGCGGGCGGCCTCGGCCTGCCCGGCCGGCACGGTGTTGATGCCCGAGCGCAGCGCCTCGCAGACGAAGGTGCCGGTGTAGGCGATGAGTCCGAGGATCGCGAGCCGGAAGCCGATGTCCTCGGAGCGGTCCGCGCCGAGCGTGATGTTGAGCGTCTGGTCGAGGCCGAACGAGCAGGCCACGACGACGACGGTCAGCGGGGTGTTCCGGACGAGGTTCACGTACGTGGTGCCGAAGCCCCGCATGAGGGGTACCGGGCTGACTCGCATGGCGGCGAGGGCGGTGCCCCAGATCAGGGAGCCGATCGCCGAGTAGAGGGCGAGCTTCGCCGTCACCCAGAAGGCGCCGAGCAGGTCGTACTGCCCGGAATCAAGAAAGTCGAACACGATGCCCCGCGCTCTCCCCTGGTGGTCGGTCGGTGTGGAGGCCGGTGCGTGGGCAGCGGCCGGTGCCGGTGTGACGGCCGCCGTCGAGCGGGGCGGCCGTCACGGACCGGGCGGGGTGGTTCAGCCGGCGATCTTCGGCGCGGGGTCGTTCTTGTAGCCCGAGGGGCCGAAGTGCTGCTTGACGAGCTTGTCCCAGGTGCCGTCGGAGACGAGCTTCTCCAGGGCCTTGTTGATCTTGCCCTTGAGCTCGGTGTCGCCCTTCTTGAGGCCGATGCCGTAGTTCTCGTCGCTCATGGAGAGACCGGCGAGCTTGAACTTGCCCTGGTGCTCCTTCTGCGAGGCGTAGCCCGCGAGGATGGAGGCGTCCGTGGTCAGGGCGTCGACGCGCTTGTTCTCCAGGCCGGTCAGGCACTCGGAGTAGCCGCCGAGCTGCTGCAGGTCGGCCTTGGGGGCGAGCTTCTCCTTGACGTTCTGCGCGGAGGTCGAGCCGGTGACCGAGCAGAGCTTCTTGGAGTTGAGGTCGTCGACCTTGGTGATCGAGGAGTCGTCGGCGCGCACCAGCAGGTCCTGGTGGGTCACGAAGTACGGGCCCGCGAAGTCGACCTCCTTGAGGCGCTTCTCGTTGATCGAGTAGCTGGCGACGACGAACTTCACGTCACCGTTCTTGATCAGGTTCTCGCGCTCGGCGCTCGGCGCCTGCTTCCAGTTGATCTTGTCCTCGGCGAAGCCGAGCTCCTTGGCGACGTACTTGGCGACGTCGACGTCGAAGCCGGCGTACGTGCCGTCCGGGGTCTTCAGGCCGAGGCCCGGCTGGTCGAACTTGATGCCGATGGTGATCTTGTCACCGTTGCTGCCCGAGTCCGACCCGGTTCCACAGGCGGTGGCGGTCAGCGCGAGGACGACGGCGGCCGCGGCGGCGGCAGGGGTGCGACGAAGCTTCATCGAGGAATGTCCCTTGATCTAGAAGTGAGTTGGGAAGAATAGGCCCGAACTCGCTCAGTGGTGAAGGATCTTGGAGAGGAAGTCCTTGGCCCGGTCGCTGCGCGGGTTGCTGAAGAACTCCTCGGGCGCCGCCTGCTCGACGATGCGACCGTCGGCCATGAAGACGACCCGGTTGGCGGCGGAGCGCGCGAAACCCATCTCGTGGGTCACGACGACCATCGTCATGCCGTCCCGCGCCAGTTGCTGCATGACCTCGAGAACCTCGTTGATCATCTCGGGGTCGAGTGCGGAGGTCGGTTCGTCGAACAGCATGACCTTCGGGCCCATCGCGAGCGCGCGGGCGATCGCCACGCGCTGCTGCTGGCCGCCGGAGAGCTGCGCCGGGTACTTGTCCGCCTGCGTGCCGACCCCGACCCGGTCGAGCAGGGCACGGGCCTTCTCCTCGGCGGCCTTCTTCTCCGTCTTCCGGACCTTGATCTGGCCCAGCATCACGTTCTCGAGCACCGTCTTGTGCGCGAAGAGGTTGAACGACTGGAAGACCATGCCGACGTCGGAACGCAGGCGCGCGAGCTCCCTGCCCTCCGCCGGCAGCGGCTTGCCGTCGATGGTGATGGTGCCGGAGTCGACGCTCTCCAGCCGGTTGATCGTGCGGCACAGCGTCGACTTGCCGGACCCGGAGGGTCCGATGACGACCACGACTTCGCCGCGGCTGATCGTCAGATCGATGTCCTGGAGGACATGCAGTGCGCCGAAGTGCTTGTTCACGCCGGACAGTACGACCAGGTCGCCGTCCGTGGCGCGGGGGGTGTCCTCGAGACCCTTGGACACTGACTCTCCGCTCATCGGGCTCTAGCTCCGTCCTCCTCGGTTGGGGAGGACACTAGAGACCCGATGTGACGACCGTCATCAGATCTGAGCGGAAATTGAGGATAACGATCCGGCCGCAACCGGACACAGTGTGTGAAGGGGGCACCCCGGGCCGTACCGGCTGCATAACGGAAACGCCGCCGTCACCGGGGGACACTTGACTGTGACACCGATCATCGGTGTTCATGCCTTGGTACCACCTGGTACACAGAGAGCCGATATCGGGACCGCGACCACGGAGGAGGTACGTATGCGACTGCTGCTCGTCGAGGACGACGATCATGTCGCCGCCGCCCTCTCCGCGATCCTCGCCAAGCACGGCTTCACGGTGACCCACGCCCGCAACGGCGAGGAGGCGCTCCAGGCCGTGCTGCCCACGGCACAGGGCGAGCGTCCCTCGTACGGGGTGATCCTGCTCGACCTCGGTCTGCCCGACCAGGACGGCTACCAGGTCTGCGGCCGCATCCGGAAGCTCACCACCACCCCGGTCATCATGGTGACCGCGCGCGGCGACGTCCGCTCCCGGATCCACGGGCTCAACCTCGGCGCCGACGACTACGTCGTGAAGCCCTACGACCCCGGCGAACTCCTCGCCCGGATCCACGCCGTCAGCCGGCGCAACGCCGGCGCGGAGGAGACGACGGGCGGCGGCGCGGCCGCCGACGGAACCCAGCTGCGGCTCGGCTCCGTCACCATCGAGCTGCCCACCCGCCGGGTCAGCGTCGACGGCGAGAGCGTGCCCCTCACCCGCAAGGAGTTCGACCTGCTCGCCCTCCTCGCGCAGCGCCCCGGCGTCGTCTTCCGCCGCGAACAGATCATCAGCGAGGTCTGGCGCACCAGTTGGGAGGGGACCGGCCGCACCCTGGAGGTGCACGTCGCCTCCCTGCGCTCCAAGCTCCGGATGCCCGCCCTGATCGAGACCGTGCGGGGCGTCGGCTACCGCCTGGTCGCCCCCGCCGCGTAACCGCCGGACGGCCCCTTCGTGCGCACCCGCCTCCTTCCGCTGCTCATCGTGCTGATGGCCGGCGTCCTGCTCGCCCTCGGCTTCCCGCTGGCCGCCAGCCTCGCCGCCTCCGAGCAGCAGCGGGTCGTCGTCGACCGCCTCGACGACGCCGCCCGGTTCGCCGCGCTCGCCCAGTTCGTCAGCCCGACCAGCCCCGGCACCGACGAGCGCAGCACCACGCTCGGCGGTGAACTCGCCAGCTACCACGACGTGTACGACATCCGTGCCGGGATCTTCTACCGCGACAACCAGTCCATGGCCGCTGCCCCCGAGGACTGGGTGGTCCCCTACGAAGGGGAGGGCCGCCGCGCCTTCAACGAGTCGCTGCTCGGCCGCCGCAGCCACGACCCGCCCCAGGTGTGGCCCTGGCAGGCCCACGCCCGGCTCATCATCGCCTCGCCGGTCGTCCGCGACGGCGACGTCGTCGCGGTCGTCGTCACCGACTCGCCGACCGGGCAGCTCCGCATGCGCATCCTGCGCGGCTGGCTGCTGATCTTCGCGGGCGAGTCACTGGCCATGCTGGTCGCCGTGGGCGCCGCCTTCAGGCTCACCGGCTGGGTCCTGCGGCCCGTCCGCGTCCTCGACTCCGTCACCCACGACATCGCCACCGGCCGGATGAACTCCCGGGTCGCCGCGACCGGCGGACCGCCCGAGCTCCGGCGCCTCGCGCTCTCGTTCAACGAGATGGCCGACAACGTCGAGGAGGCGCTCGAACAGCAGCGGGCCTTCGTCGCCGACGCCTCCCACCAGCTGCGCAACCCGCTGGCCGCGCTGCTCCTGCGGATCGAGCTGCTCGCCATGGAGCTGCCCGAGGGGAACGAGGAGATCGCCTCCGTACGGACCGAGGGCAAGCGGCTCTCGCAGGTCCTCGACGACCTCCTCGACCTGGCGCTCGCCGAGCACGCGGCGGCCGAGCTGCGGCTCACCGACGTCGGCGCGCTCACCGCAGAGCGGGTCGCGTCCTGGCGACCGGTCGCCGACGGCAAGGGCGTCGTGCTCACCGGGGAGTGCGGGGCGGTCACGGCCTGGGCCGACCCGGTGGCGCTCTCCAGCGCGCTGGACGCCGTGATCGACAACGCGCTGAAGTTCACCCCCGCCGGGGAGGAGGTCACCGTCACGGCCAAGGTCCAGCCCGGTGGGGAGAGCGTCGCCGTCGTCGTGGCCGACCAGGGGCCGGGCCTCACGGAGGAGGAGCTGGGCCGGGTGGGCGACCGCTTCTGGCGCTCGGGCCGGCACCAGAACATCAAGGGATCGGGCCTCGGCCTCTCGATCACGCGCGTGCTGCTCACGGCGGGCGGCGGCGGCATCGCGTTCGCGCCGAACGAGCCCCACGGGCTGTGCGTGACGGTCACCGTGCCCCGGAACCAGCCGGCGGCGCGGCCGGGGGAACGGTGGACACCGGAGGAACGGTAGGGCCGCGCGCTGGCGGGGCGGCTCGGAGGTAGGTCCGCGCGTTGGGCAGGAGGTGGTCAGGACCGGGCCTCATCCGGGAGCGCGGTCAGGGTCGGGCTCTCTGCGGAGCGCGGTCAGGGTCGGGCCCCCTCCGCAAGACGGCTAGGACCAGGCCCCCGCCGGAAGACGGCTGGGACCGGGCCTCCTCCGGGAGGCTCAGGGTTTCACCGAGCGGTAGTAGCGGCGGGCCCCGTCGTGGAGGGTCAGCGGCTCGGTGTAGACGGCGGTCCGCAGGTCCACCAGCTGGGCCGGGTGGACCTTGCGGCCGATCCGGTCCCTGCTCCCGATCACCGTACGTGTGAAGCCCTCGACCAGGTCGTCGTCGGCCTCCTCGGTCGTGACCAGCAGGTTCGCGACCGCGAGGGTCACTATGGGGCGGCCGTCCTGCGCCTTGGCGTAGGCATCGGCCGGGATCACCGCGGACCGGTAGTGACGGGTCGAGCCGCCGACGTCGTGGAGCCGGTCGACCAGGGCCGCGTCCAGCGGCAGCAGCCGGACCGGGAAGCGCTCGGACAGCGTCTGCACCGGCTGGGTGGGCAGGCCGCCCGACCAGAAGAAGGCGTCCAGCTCGCCGCGCTCCAGGAGCCCGGGCATGGTGTCGATGCCCGCCGAGACCGGTACGACGTCCCGGTCCGGGGTGAGGCCCGCCGCCGCGAGGACCCGGTCGGCGACCAGCCGTACGCCGGACCTGTCCTGGCCGACGCCGACCCGGAGGCCGCGCAGGTCCTGCACCTTCTGCAGCGAGGAGCCCTTGCGCACCACGATCTGCACGTAGTCGTCGTAGAGCCGGGCGCAGCCGCGCAGCCGTTCCCAGCCCGGCCGGCGCTCCCGCTGGTACTGGGCGACCGCGTCCGCCGTCGCGACGGTGAAGTCGGCCTCGCCGGTGGCCACCCGCTGCACGTTCTGCTGGGAGCCCTCGCTCTCCTTCAGCGTTATCGACACCTCGGGCAGGTCCTCCGAGAGGTCCTGCTTGAGGAGGTCCCCGTACCGCTGGTAGACGCCGGTGGAGACTCCCGTGCTGAAGGTGACCGAGCCGCTCGGAACAGGAGAACCGAAGGGCATCAGCCACCACACCAGCACCCCGCACACCGCGAGCAGCGCGGCCGCGCCCGCCAGGACACGGCGGCGGGCGGCACGGGAGAGGGAGGCGAACATGGACGCGATCCTGCCAGGCCGCGGGCGTGTCTGGCCAGGTTCGATCGCGTGAGGGGGCGCGGGGGGCGGGCGTGGGCGCGGGGCGTGGGGTGCGGGGTGCGGGGTGGTGCCCCGTACACGTGCCCCCGCCGCGTGCCCCGTACACGTGCCCCGCCGCGTGCCCCGCACGCGTGCGGCCGCGCGGGCCCGGCGAGGGGTCCGCGCGGCCGTGCCCGTCAGTAGGCGAAGGCGGACTTGCCCGTCACGGTCGTGGCGACGTGAGTGATGCCACTGCCCGGCGGCAGCGCCACCGTGGTGCCGGTGGGGTTGGTGATCGTGCCGTCGCCGAGCTGGGCCGCCGCGTTGGCACCCCAGCCGATCACCGAGCCGTCGTCCAGCGCGGCCACGGTGAAGTCGGCGCCGCCCGCGATGCTCTGGACGCCCTTGAGCGTGTCCAGGACGACGGGGGTGGTGCGGTTGGCGTTCGTGCCGTCGCCGAGCTGGCGGTCGGTGTTCTTGCCCCAGCCGGCCAGGCTGCCGTCGTCGAGGACGGCGAAGCCGGACGCGGAGGTGGCGAAGATCCTGGCCACGGCGTCGAGGTAGGCGACGTCCACCGGCTTGTTGCTGTCGGTGGTGGTGTCGTTGCCGAGCTGGCCCTCGGCCCCCTTGCCCCAGGCCTTGACCACGCCGTCGGCGGTGAGCGCGAGGACGTGGTCGCAGCCCACGGCGACGGACTCGACGTCGACGAGGTCGGGGACCTTCTGCGGGGTCTCGCGCGTGGTGTTGTTGCCGGTGCCCAGGCGCCCGTTGTCGCCCTTGCCCCAGGTCCAGACCGTGCCGTCCTGCCGGAGCGCCACGCTGAAGTCGCAGCCCGCGGCGACGTCCTTGACCTTGTCCAGGCTCTGTACGGGGATCGGGGCCTTGTACGGGTTGGTGGTGTCCTGGCCGGTGCCGAGCTGCTTGGAGGCGTTGCTGCCCCAGGCGAGGACCCGGCCGCCCTTGACGGCGAGGGCGTGGTTGAGGCCCGCGGAGACCTCGCTCACGCCGGAGAGCCCGGCGACGGTCGCGGGGAAGGACTGGGCGACGAGGGTGCCGTTGCCGAGCTGGCCGGTGGCGTTGTTGCCCCAGCTCTTCACGGTGCCGTCCTTGAGGAGGGCGACGGCGAAGCCGTTGGCGGCCGCGGCGGCGCCGCCTCCGCCCCCGGAGAGCTCGCGCACGTCGTCACGGGTGATGCCGACGACGGCGGCGGGGGTCTGCTGGGCGAGGACGCTGCCGTTGCCGAGCTGGCCCTGGGCGTTCTCGCCCCAGGCACGGACCCAGGGGTCGGTGCCGGCGGCGTGGGCGGAGAGGCAGGGTAGGGCGAGGGTGGTGGCCGCCGTGAGGACGGCGAGCAGGGTGGTGCGGGGGGACGGGGACATCTGTGGGGACCTTTCGTGGTCAGTAGGCGTAGCTGGCCCCGGAGACCTTGGAAGCCGCTACACGGGTCGTGCCACTGCCCGGACGCAGGACGGTGACCGGGGTGGGGGAGTTCGTGGTGGTGCCGTCGCCGAGCTTGCCCGAGGTGTTGTCGCCCCAGGCGAGGACCGAGCCGTCGGCGAGGACGGCGAGGGTGTGGTTGTAGCCGCCGGCCAGGGCTGTGACGTCGGTGAGCCCCGGGACGGGGACCGGGGTGGTCCGCGAGACGGTGGAGCCGTCGCCGAGATGCCCGGCACCGTTCCACCCCCAGGCGCGCACCTGTCCGTCGTCGAGGACGGCGAAGGAGTGGTAGCCCGCCGCGTAGATCCGCGCGACGTCGGTCAGGTGCTTGACGTCGACGGGTGCCGAGCCGTGTTCGTTGCTGTCGTTGCCCAGTTGCCCGTTGGTGTTGTAGCCCCAGGCCTTGACGGTGCCGTCTGACGTACGGACGAGCGAGTGGTGGCAGCCGGCGGCCACCTCCACGACGTCCATGAGATCGGGTACCCGCCGGGGAGTGTTCCGGTCGGTGGTGGAGCCGAGACCGAGCTGGCCGAAGTGGTTGCGGCCCCAGGTCCAGACCGACCCGTCCTCGCGCAGGGCGAGCGCGTGGCTGCAACCGGCGGCGATGTCCTTGACCTTGTTGAGGCTCTGGACGGAGACGGGCCGGCCGGCCGGGGGGTCGGTGCTCGCCGCCGTCACGCCGTTTCCGAGCTGGCCGAACGTGTTGTCGCCCCAGGCGAGCAGCCGCCCGCCCCGTACCGCGTAGGCGAAGGTGGCGCCGGCGGCGACCTCGGTGACTCCGGAGAGCCCGCTGACCGCTGCGGGGAAGGATCTCGCCGTCGTCGTGCCGTCGCCGAGCTGCCCGTTGGTGTTGCCGCCCCAGGACTGGACGGTGCCGTCGTTCAGGAGGGTGACCGCGAACGAGGTGGGGCTGTTCCAGCCGCCGGCCGCGAGCTCGCGTACGTCGGCCCGGGCGAGGCCCGTGACGGTGGAGGGGGTCTGCTGGTCGAGCGTGCTGCCGTTGCCCAGCTGGCCCGTGTTGTTCAGGCCCCATGCCCGTACCCATGGATCGCTCGGTGCGGCCGCTGCTCCGGCGGGAGTCCAGGGGACGGCGAGCATCACAGGGAGTGCGAGGGCGAGGGCGGCGGAAGCGCGTCTGATGGCTGTCATCGCGCCACCCGCTCAGTACGCGTACGTCGTGTTGCCGCCCAGGGAGACGGCCACCGCCTTGATCGCCGAGCCCTCGTTGAGGATCTTCACCGACTCGTAGCGGGCGACCGTCGTGCCGTTGCCGAGCTGGCCCTCGCCGTTGTGGCCCCAGGTGAAGACCTCGTCCGCCGTGACGGCGACGCCGTGCCGGGCGCCGGCCGCGAGGTGCTGGACGCCTTCGAGGCGCGGGATCTCGACGGGTGCGGTGCGGTTGGTGCGGGAGACGTTGGAGTCGAAGGCCTCGTCGCCCTCCAGGAGCTGGCCGTACTGGTTGTTGCCCCAGCCCCAGACGTGGCTGTCGCTCGTCTTGACGTAGTTGTGGAAGGCGCCGGCCTCGATGTCGGAGACGCCCTCGATCCAGTCCACGTCGACGGGGAGCGTGGCGGACTTGGTGGAGGAGTTGCCGAGCTGGCCGTAGAGGTTGTAGCCCCAGGACTTGACCGTGTCGTCGGCGGTCAGCGCGAGGGCGTGGTGGCAGCCGGCGTCGATCTCGACGATGTTCTCCAGGCCCAGGACCTGCCGGGGTACGGAGCTGGTGGCGCGGGTGCCGTTGCCGAGCTGGCCGTGGATGCCGCGGCCCCAGGCGTACACCTTGCCGTTCTCCAGGAGCGCGAGGCTGAAGTCGCAGCCCGCCGAGATCTGCTTGACCTTGGGCATGCCCTGGACGCGGTCGGGGACCGTGCGGCTGTCACCGGTGCGGTTGTTGCCGAGCTGGCCGTACGCGTTGTCGCCCCAGGAGTAGACCTGGCCGCTCGTGTCGAGGGCGAGGCCGTGCTTCCCGCCCGCGGCGACGTCCTTGATGTTGGTGAGGCGGGGGACGGTGGTGGGCACGGTCTGGTTGGTGTTGCCGCCGTTGCCGAGCTGGCCCGAGGAGTTGTGGCCCCAGGACTTGACCGTCTTGTCGGTACGGGCGAGGGCGAACGAGTCGGCGGACGAGGTGCCGCCGGCCGACAACTGGTCGACGTCTCCGCGGAAGAGGCTGGTGACCGAGGACGGGCTGAGGCTGTCGGCGAGGGTGCCGTTGCCGAGCTGGCCGGTGCGGCCGGCGCCCCAGCTCAGCACGGTCGGGTTGCCCTCGTTGGCGTGTGCCGCGGGGGCGAGGGCCGGTACGGCGGTGAGGGCCGCCGCGGCGAGTGCGGCGGCGGCGAGCCGCCGGGCGCGCGGTGTCGTGCGCGAGGGACTGCGTCGTGAACGGGACATGGCTCTGCTCTCCTTCGACGGGGACATACGGGAGCGCGGCGCCCGGCCGATGCCGTCCGCCGGGAGGCGGAGACGTACACGGGCCGGTCGCGGGTCATGCGAACACGTCGTGCCGGGCCTTTGGGCGTGGGGCGCCCACGGCCGGGTGCGGCGGCCGGGACGGGCCGCCGGGCACAACAGCAGACTGTCCGAAAACGATCACCGAGGCGCGCTGGAACCGCTGAAGCACTCGTTTGTCGGACGTCCGTTCGGGGTGGTGTTCAGGGGGCGCACTCACCCCCGTCGTGGGCCGGAGGGGAAGCGCGGGCGGCGCCTGTGGCGGGCCGCCGAACGGCGGCGGCCGGGTGAGTGAGAGGCGCCGCCGGACACGCTCGCCCGCTCTCCCGCCCACACCCCCGAATCCCTACGAACGGGTGGATCGGCGGGCCGGGGCACGGGCCCGCCGCGGGCCCGGATCCGACCCCTCGGGGCAGCCCCGTGTGCGCTCCGCCGAAGTGGTGAGCAGCCCTCGGGGTGCGCGCCGCGCCGTGTGTCCTGCCGGGGTGCCGACGCCCCGACGGTTAGCGTCTGGAAGCGCTCGGTGATCTTGAGGGCAGTCCCCTGTCCGCCCCTGGCGTCCTCTTCCGAGCTCACCAAATCACCCCTGTCCCAAGGGAGTTCCCATGCCCGAATGGAAGACGTCGGCACGCCGTGTGCTGACCGCGGCCGTCCTCGCCGCCGCTCTCGCCCTGCCCCTGGCCCCCACCGCGCACGCCGAGGAGTGCAAGCCCGACGACCAGGCCTGCCTGGACAAGGAGGCCAACGCCAAGGAGGCCAAGGAGATCGAGGAACAGCAGAAGAAGACCCAGGAGAACGCCGGTCAGGCCGACAAGGACATCAAGGCGGCCGGGGAGAAGCTCAAGGAGTGCCCGCCCGGCTCGTCCTCCTGCATGAGCAAGCTGACCGGCGGCAAGGGCGCCGCCGAGGAGCAGGGCGTCAAGGACATGACCGACACCATCTCCGCGAACGAGCCCGAGCCGACGGACAACGCGGCCCAGGCCGTGACCTCGACCTGCGCGACCTTCCCCGCCTCGCTGCCGCAGGGGTCCACCGACCCGGGACAGTCCCCCTTCCCGGTCGACCAGCTCTGCAGCCTCCTCGACGGCTGAGCCGCGCCCCCGCGCGTCCCCCGCTCCATCCGTCTCCCCCCCCCGCTCCATCTGCCCTCCCGCTCCATCTGTCCCCTCCGCTCCATCCGTCCCCAGCTCCACCCGTCCCCAGCTCCATCCGTCCCGCGCTCCCATCCGTCCCGAAGGGATCCCCCGTCATGCCCGCGTGCCATCGCCGCGCCGCCCTGCTGCCCGCCCTCTCCGTCCTCATCGGTCTCGCGGCCGTCTCCCTCGCGCCGCCCGCCGGTGCCGCCGAGGAGGGCCCGGGCGAGACCCCCGTGCCCCGTGCCCTCACCGCCGACGGGCGCCCGGCCAAGGTCGCCGACGTCCTGAAGTACTGCGGCACCAAGCGCAACGCCTGCACCTTCGCCATCGACCGCAAGCTGGGCCGCGAGTACGTCACCGCCGTGAAGTCCCTCGGCAACGCGGTGATCAACTGCACCCAGAGCGACATGGCCGTCGAGCGGACCGTCACCCTGAGGACCGGCACCACCGACAACATCGGCGGTGAGATCTCCGGGCAGATCACCGCCGAGGGCACGGTCGCCGCCACCGGCACGGTCAGTACCAACCTCACCGGCGAGGTCTCGAGCGAGAACAAGACGCCCGACCTCTCCAAGGGCCCCACGTCGACGAACACCGCCAAGACCTCGGTCGCCGGCGGCGCCACGGCCTCGGGCTCGCTGAGCGCGCGCCTCGCCTTCCAGGCCGCCTTCAAGGCCACGTACTCCAAGTCGTGGACGGTCGAGACCACCGAGGCGACCGCCTACAAGACCACCGTCAAGCCGCACGACATGCTCGTCTTCGGCGCGAGCGCCGCCATGCGGCGCGTGGCCGGCAGCCTCGTCGCCGACACCGGGCAGCGGATCGTCGGCATCGTCGTGGACAGCCCCTCGACGGTCACCAACAGCACGTTCGTCGCGCAGACCTACGCCGCGCCCGCCGGCGTCTGCAGCGGCACGCGGCCCCCCGGAAACACGGCCCCCACCCCGGCTCCCGGCCCCGGCCCGGCCCCCGCTCCCGGCCCCCAGCCCGCTCCCGGCCCCGGTCCGGTCTCCGCCGCTGAGGTCTCCGCCGCTGAGGTCCCCGCCGCGGAGGTCCCCGCCGCGCGGGCGGTGCCCCCGGGCGCCGAGCCGAAGCACGTCGTCGTCCTGCCCGCCGCCAACTGACCGGGAGAAGCGCCACCATGAACCGCACCACCCTCCCGGCCCTCGTCGTCCTCGGGGCCACCGGACTGCTGCTGCCCGTCGTCCCCCTCTCCTCCCACGCCTCGGCCGCGGCTGCCGCCGCCGAGCAGGCCGTCCCCGTCCTCAACGGCGACTTCGCCGACCCGGTCATGAAGGGCGACGGCCCCACGACCGTCGGCATCGACCACTGGACCGGCCTCAACCAGCGCTACTCGCCCGCCGCTTCGGGCCGCACCGACGCCTCCCACGGCGTCGCCCTCCAGAAGGACGGCAACACCCTCCAGCAGCGGCTGCGCGGAGTCCGCGCGGGCGCCAAGGTCACCGTGAGGTTCGAGGACAGCCCCGCCGTCTCCAAGGAGTGCACCGGAGAACAGGTCGTCGCGGGCCAGCCCTATGCCCTCGTCGGCTCCGGCGGCCCGGTGCAGGAGCTCACCACCGCAGGCGACCCCGACCGGGTGAAGGGCACGCCGGGCAAGGGACGCTGGACCGGTCGCGCCTACGTCTTCACCGCGAGCGAGAACGAGCCGCTGCTCACCTTCACCTCACGCGTCACCGACTCCCGCACCCATGTGACCTGTTCGCCGATGATCGCCCGCATCCGCGCGGTCGAGGTGCCGACGGACGTCGACAGGACCGTGAGCAAGACCGCGCTCGGGACCTCGGAGGCGTACAAGGGCAACGACCGCGAGAGCACCCTCCACAACGCCGCCGCCGCCTGCAACGGCGAGAACGCCTGCACCTTCCGGCCCGACACCCGCACCTCCTTCCGCTACTACGACCGGGCACGGGTCGTCGGCGAGGCCTTCGTCAACTGCACCCGCAACGCGCTGGAGCACTCCCGGCTCCTCTCGTACTCCGAGCGCGCGCACGACAGCATCTCCCAGACCTACGCGGACGCGGGCCTCGCGCTCAACGAGGTCGCCAGACTGCCCACTTCGGGCGACCGGACGGAGGACGAGAAGCGCCTCAAGGAGCGGCCGATGGCCGGCCAGTTCGCCCTGGCGTACGAGAAGGTCTGGCAGCGGCCCTGGCAGTGGTTCAGCAGCGACCAGCGCACGGTCGTGGAGAAGATCCAGCCCGGTGAGGTGAGCTGGGTCGAGATGCAGCCGAGCCGCGAGCGGGTCGAGGGCTGGTTCGTCAGCAAGAAGGACGACTACCGCCTGCACGCCGTCGTCGACGGGCCCTCGCGGGCCGTGCCCGACCGGCTGCTCCAGCGCACCGGACCCATGTCGGAGGCCGAGAAGCAGCGCTGCGTGGCCGCCCGGCCCATGACCACCACACCGGTCGGCGCGGACGCGCCCGCGAGCTCCAGCGACAAGGGTCTCCTCAAGAGCCCGGTGTCGAGGGTCGCGGGCGTCCGGGCCGGGATCCGGAGCGTGCCGCTGAACTGACCCCGACCGGTACGCGCGACCGGACCGATGCGGGCGCGCGCCGCCTCACCCCGCCACGGCGGTGAGGCGGCGCAGCACCTCGTCCCGGCCCAGCGCGCGGGCCACCGCGTACAGGTCGGGGCTGCGGGTGGCGCCCGTGAGCGCGACCCGGATCACGTTCGCGACCTCCCTCGGCGGACCGGCCCAGCGCTTCGGGTCCCGGCGCCAGGAGGCCGTGTCAGGGGCGTGTCCGTGCCGCCCCGCCAGCGCGCGGAGCGCGCCGTACCACTCGTCGGGCGTGGCAGTGCCGCTTCCGACGGTGAGGTCGGCGGCGAACTCTCCGGCGATCCGGCGCACGAGGTCCGGTGCCAGGCCGCCGTAGCGGTCGTCTTCGGCCGCCGGAGGCGGGCCGAAGAGCTCCGCGAAGAAGAAGCCGTAGCGGTCGCGGAAGCAGGACCAGCGGTCCAGGTCCTTCCGGGCCGGCGCGCCCTCCGGACGCCCCGCCGCCACCGCCGCGAGGGCGAGTCGCCGCTGCCGGGTGAGGACGGACCCGAGCTCGGGGTCGTACTCCTCCGCCCAGGCGAGGAGCTGGCCGTACAGCTCGTCGGGGGTGAGCGAGGCGATGAACTCCCGGCTGAGGGAGTGCAGTTTGGGCAGATCGAGCAGCGGACCCGAGGGGCGCATGCCGTCGAGCCGGACGGGCGCGGCGAGCGCCTCCGCCGTGGGGACGTCCATGAGCCGGATGTTGGCGAGACCGCGCAGATAGTGCTGGACCGCGGCCGGCGGATATCCGGCGGCCAGGTAGTAGTCCACCGAGGCCTCGGGGTCCTTGCGCTTGCTGAGCTTGCGCCGCGAGGGCCCCTCGGCCTTCATCAGCGGCGCCAGATGCGCGTACGCGGGCGGATCGAAGCCGAGCGCCGCGTGGAGCTGGAGATGGACCGGCGTCGAGGACAGCCACTCCTCGCCGCGCACCACCAGCGACACCCGCATCAGGTGGTCGTCCACGACATGCGCGAAGTGGTAGGTCGGCAGCGGGAGTTCCTCCTGCGAGGACTTGAGCAGCACGATGTCGTTGCCGTTGTCCTGCATGGTGACGGCGGCGCGGATCCGGTCGGTGAACCTGACCCGGCCGGGGAACTCGTACGGGCAGCGGAACCGCACGACGTACGGCTCACCGGCCGCCGTCCGGCGGGCCGCCTCCTCCGGCGCCAGCGTCCGGCACGGCGCCCACCGGCCGTAGTAGCCGATCGGCGAGCGTCCCGCGCGCTGCTCCTCCGCGCTGCGGGCCAGCCGGTCCTTGTCGCAGAAGCAGGGATACGCGCGGTCCCGCCGCAGCAGTTCGCGCACATGGCTGAGGTAGACGTCCCGGCGCTCCGACTGGAGGTACGGGCCCCACTCCCCGGCGCCGTTCACCCCGCCCTCGTCGGGTGCGAGCCCGAAGGCCGCGAGCAGCCGGGAGAACTCCTCCGCGGCCCCGGCCACTTGGCGTGACCGGTCGGTGTCCTCGACGCGCAGCACATGCACACCATCCGACTGGTGGGCCAGGGCTCGCGCCACGGCCGCCGTGTAGAGGCCGCCGATGTGCAGATGCCCGGTGGGGCTCGGGGCGAAGCGCGTCACCTCGGCCCCCTCCGGCAGGGTGCGCGGCCGGAACCGGCGCTCCCAGTCGGCCGGTTCCGGGAGATCGGGCGGGAACATCGCGTTGATGACGGACAGGTCGAGCACGGTGGACTCCCTCCTGGGGTTCCTCGATCGATCCACCGTAGGCCGGTGACCGGCCGATTCGAGACGGGCGGGGGCGCGAGGCTGCGGGACTCCGAACCCTCTTCGGCGCTGCGGGCCCCGAGCGGAGCGCACGGTCAGTAGCGTCCTGAGGGCCGTTCCGTACGAACGGGCGGACGCGGAACGGAAAGGGGGTGCGATGGGCGGCACGCGTGCGGTGGCCCTGCTCGCGCTCGGCTCCTTCGCCATGGGGACCGACGCCTACGCGATGGCGGGACTGCTCCCGGACATCGGCACCGACCTGCGGGTCTCCGTCTCCCTCGCCGGGCAGTCCGTCACCGCCTTCACCCTCTGCTACGCCCTGGCCGCGCCGCTGTTCTCGGCCGTCCTCGCCCGCTGGGGGACCCGCACGGTGCTGGTGACCGCGCTCGTGGTCTTCGTCGTCGCCAACGCCGGGACCGCGCTGACCGGTTCGTACGCCGGACTCCTCGGCACCCGCGCCCTGGCCGGCGCCGCGGCGGGCCTCTTCACCCCGGCGGCGGCCACCGCGGCCGTCGCGCTCGTACCGCCCGAGCGGCGCGGCCGGGCCCTCGGCCTGGTGCTCGGCGGAATGAGCGCGGGGACGGTCCTCGGCGTGCCGCTCGGACTGCTCGTGGCCGCCGAATCGGGCTGGCGCGCCGCCCTCTGGCTGATCACCGGCCTCGGAGTGGTCGCCCTGGCCGGGGTGGGCGCCGCCCTCCCGCCGGTACGCGGGGCCGCGGCGCCCTCGCTGCGGGCCCGGTTCGGCGCCCTCGCCCGACCCCGGGTCGCGGTCGTCGTCGCCGTCACCTTCACCCAGACCGTGGCCAGCCTCGGGCTCTACACCTATCTGGAACCGGTCCTCCACCGGGTCGCCGACATCGGCAGCGCCGTTCCGTACCTCTGGGTCTGGGGCATCGGCGGGGTCTGCGGCAGCCTCCTCGCCGGGACCCTCGTCGACCGGACGGGGAGGCCCGCCCTGCTCGCGGTCGCCCTGCTCGGCACCCTCGGCGCCGCCCTGGCCCTGCTGCCGTGGGCCGGAGCCGTACCCGGCCTCGTCCTGCTGCCCCTCATCCTGTGGGGCGCGGTCGGCTGGGCCTTCGTCGTGCCCCAGCAGCATCGACTGCTCGCGCGGGAGGGGGAGGGAGGAGCGGCCGCCGTCGGCCTCAACAGCTCCGCCACCTATCTGGGCGGCGCCGTCGGCTCCGCGCTCGGCGGCCTCGCCCTCGCCCACGGGCTCGACGCCCGCTGGCTCCCGCTCCCCGCCGCCGGGGTCGCGCTCGCGGGAGTCCTCTTCCACCTCACCGCGGTGCGCGCGCTCGCCAAGCGCGAGGCCGGGGCCGGACACCGTGACAAGGACAGGACCGGAGCCGCGGGCGCGACCGCGGCCGAGGCCCTGGAAAGGAACACGCCATGAAATTCGGCGTCAATCTGCCCAACTACGGGCCCGAGGCCACCCCCGACGCCCTCGCCGACTGGGCGCTGCGGGTCGAGTCGATGGGCTACCACTACGCGATGGTCTCCGACCACGTCGCGCTCACCCCGGACGTGCAGCACCTCTTCCCCGCCCCGTTCTACGACCCCTTCGCGACCCTCGCCTGGCTCGCGGGCGTCACCAGGACCGTGGGGCTCGGGACGACGGTGACGATCCTCCCGTACCGGCATCCGGTGCACACTGCCCGTGTCGCCGCCAACATCGACCGGTTCAGCAACGGCCGGCTCGTCTTCGGCGCCGCCGCCGGCTGGGCCGCCCGGGAGTTCGCCGTCCTCGACGTCCCGTACCGCAAGCGCGGGGCGATCAGCGACGAGTACCTGGCCGCGATCAAGGCCTGCTGGGCGACCGAGGTGGCCTCGTTCGACGGCGCCCACGTCTCCTTCCGCGAGGTGCACACCGGGCCGCTGCCCGTGCAACGGCCCGGCCCGCCCGTCTGGGTCGGCGGCCACAGCTACGGCGCGCTCCGCCGGGCCGTCCGGCTCGGCGACGCCTGGCACCCCACCTCCGTCTCCGGCGACTGGCTCCTCGGCGTCGGGCTGCCCGCGCTCCGCCAGGTCGCCGAGGAACACGAGCGGCCCGTCCCCGACCTCTGCCCCCGGATCAAACTCCGCGTCACCTCCCGGCCGCTGGGCCCCGGACGGCTGCTCGGCGAGGGCACCCGGGGGCAGATCGCCGACGACCTCGGGCTCCTCCAGGACCTGGGCGCGCGGGCCGTCGTCCTCGACCCCACCTACCCGGGCGACCGGCGCGAGGCCGGACGCACCGCGCGTGACCTCGACGTCCTGGAGACACTGGTCAAGGAGGTCATCGACGTGGACGCCGGCTGCGTACGATGATCGAACGGCGGCAGCGGGAGGGGGCGCGCGACATGACCGATCCGGACCTGCGGAAGCTGCGGGTGCTGAGGGAACTCAGCGAGCGCGGCACCGTCAGCGCGGCCGCCCAGGCCCTCCACCTCACCCCCCAGGCCGTCTCGCAGCAGATCAGCGCCCTGGGACGCGAGTTGGGCGTTCCGCTCACCGAGCCGTCCGGTCGCCGGCTGCGGCTCACCGGGGCGGCGCGGATCGTGCTGCGGCACGCCGAAGCCGTCTTCACCCAGGTCGAGCAGATGCGCGCGGAACTCGCCGCCCACCAGAGCGGCGAGCGGGGCGAGGTGGCCGTCGCAGGCTTCTCCACCACCCTCTCGGCGCTCATCCTGCCCGCCGTGGCCCGGCTGCGGGAGACCCGGCCGCTGCTGCGGACCTCGCTGGCCGAGGTCGACCCGCCGGAGAGCTTCTCCCTGCTCCAGCGCGGGGAGACGGACGTCGTCATCTCCGCGGACACGACCCGGCCCGCGGGGGACACGACCCGGCCCGCGCGGGACTCCGGGGGCTCGGGGGGCCCGGAGGCCTCGGAGCGCTCCGGGGGCGACGGGACTGACGGCGGCGGCCGCCGCTACGGACCGGGTGACGGCCCCTCGGGCGCCGCCGCGCCTTCCGACAGCCGTTCCGAGGGGCGTTTCGACGGGCGGTTCCACCGGGTCGTGCTCTGCGACGACCCCTTCGACATCGCCCTCCCCGCCGGCCACCGGCTCCTCGACAGCGAACGGCTGCTCCTCGCCGACCTGGCCGACGAGACCTGGATCTTCGCCACGACCGGCCTCTGTCACGACATCGGCGTCGCCGCGTGTACGGCCGCCGGGTTCACCCCGCAGGCCTCCCACGCCATCGGCGACTGGGACGCCACGCTCGCGGCGGTGCGGCTCGGCCTCGGGGTGGCGCTCGTGCCGCGCCTCGCCAAGCCGGTCCCTCGACCGGAGGTGACGATCCGCCGGTTCAGCGAGCGGGCGCCCTCCCGAACGGTGTTCGCGGCCGTACGCGAGGGCAGCCAGACGTCCCCCGAGATCGCCGCCGTCCTCGACGCGCTGCGGACGGCGGCCAGGGCGGCCGTCGCCGGCTGAGCGTCCACCCCGGGCGAACCCTGGCGCGCCGCCGCCGACCTGCGGGAACGCGATTCGCCACGGCTCGTGGACGGTACCGTCCAGCAGACGTTGCTGGACCCGTCCGACCGCCGGTGCGAGGCTCGATCCCGTACCGCGGAGAGCTCCGCGCGTCCTCCTCACCTTCCTTTCCAACTCCTTGCCGAGCCTTGTCTGCCTTCGGAGAGCGGGAACACCCATGTCCAAAGCCACCTACACGCGGCTGGCCGCGCTGAGCCTCATCTGGGGCTCCGTCTTCCTGTGGATCAAGATCGCCGGGTACGGCTTCTCACCCGTGCAGATGGTGCTGATCCGGCTCGCCCTCGGGGCCGTCGTCATCCTCGCCATCGGTTACGCCAAGGGGCTCCGGCTCCCCAAGGAGGCCGCCACCTGGGGCCATCTGACCGTCGCCGCGCTGCTCGGCAACGCCATCCCGTGGACCCTCTACGCCGAGGGGGAGATCGAAGGATCGAGCAGCGTCGCCGCGGTCGTCAACGGCAGCGCCCCGATCTGGACCCTGGCCGCGGCCCTGCTGCTCGGCCAGGAGAAGCGGGTCTCCGGCTTCAAGGCCGGCGGCGTGCTGCTCGGCCTCGGCGGCACCGCGCTCATCGCCTCGCCCTGGAACTCGTCCTCGGCCGGGACCGGTTGGAGCATCCTCTGCTTCGTCCTCGGCTCCATCAGCTTCGGCGCCAGCTTCGCCTACATGGGCAAGTACCTGGTGGGCAAGGGCATTCCGCCCCTGATGCTCGCGGGCGGACAGCTCAGCGCCGCCACCGTCCTCCTCCTGGTCGCCTTCCCCTTCCTGGGCCTCCAGACCATCACCTGGCGCACCGACTCGGTGATCTCCGTCCTCATCCTCGGCGTGGTCTGCACCGGCTTCGCCGCGCTGCTCAACTTCGAGCTGATCATCAAGGACGGGCCCACCGTGGCCTCCACGGTCACCTATCTGATGACCGCCGTGGCCGTCGTCCTGGGCGCCGTGGTCCTCGACGAGCCCCTCGGCTGGACCGTGTGGCTCGGGGCGGTGGCGGTCCTCGCGGCCACGGGCCTGCTCCGGCGCAAGCCGCGCCCGGCGCCCGAACCGGCGCCCGAGGCCGCCCCCGTACCGACGGCAGCGGCGGCCGATTAGCCGCCCCATTCCCTCAGGAAATGCCGGGCCGCCGCCCGCAACATTGTGTTCATTCATGGGGCGGGTGATGGGTGGTAGCGTCACGAGTGGAAACACCCGGCCTTTATGGGGGAGTCGTACGTGGCTTTTGTGGTCGAACTCGTTTTCCGTGGCAATGAGACGGACCGGTTGAGTTTCGGAGAGGCTCACCGGACCTATTGGAAAAGGATGGCCGCGCGCGGCATCCTGCTCGGCGGCGGCCCCTGGCGGGACGGTACCGGGGAACTCCTGGTCTGTGAGGCCAGGGACCGCGGCACCCTCTTACGGGTCCTCTACGCCGACCCCTACGCCCAGGCGCAGGTCATCGGAGAGTTACGGGTCCGTGAATGGAACGCGGTCATGGGGCACGTGGTGCTCGCCGGTCTCGAGCGGTCCACCGGTGGTGCCGGGACCCATGAACGAATACGCGGGGGCGTCGTTGCGCCCGCCCCGCCGGCCGTCCGCGAGGTGGCCGCCGTACGCGAGGACGTCGCCGTCCGTGAGGACCTGACCGCCCACGAGCGGCGCATCGCCACCATGATGCTCGACGGCCTGACCAACAAGCAGATCGCCGAGTCGTTCACGGTGTCGACCCGGGCCGTGGAGCTGCACATCACGCGCATCTACCGCAAGCTCGACATCCGCAGGCGCGCCCAACTGGCCGCTGCCATCGACCGGTTCGAGGCGGCGCTGGCCTGCTGATCTTCCGCCGCACGGGCGCCCGCCCGCACTGCGCCGGCCTCGGCCCGCAACCGTGCCCGCCGTCCGCCCGCACCGTGCCCGCCCCGGGTCCGCCCCGGGTCCGCCCCGGGCCCGCGCCTGTGCCCTCGCTTCTGTCTGATCCCGGGTCCCTTCCGGTACCCGTTCCCGTTCCCGTACGTCATAGCTTGGGGGAGTTCGTCATGCCGCTTGTCGAGATAACCGTTCCCGAGGGCACCCTGTCCGAGGCCGCCGCGGAGGTCCTGCAGCAGCGGGTCGCCGACTCCGTGCTGACGGCCATGGAGCTGCCCCGCACCGACTTCTTCGCCGCCGCCACCTGGGTCTACGTCCGTGAGGCCGCCAAGGGGTTCGCGACCACGGGGGCCGGCACCGCCCCGGGCGTCCTCGTCGTGGTCACGCCCCTGGAGGGCTTCCTGACGCCCGAGCGCAACGAAGCGCTCTCGGTCGAGGTCACCCGGCACGTCCAGGAGGCGACCACGCCCGACACCGTCGTCTGGCTCGTGGTGAACGAGATCCCGGAGGGGAACTGGGCCGTGAACGGCGGACTGACCCGGCGGGCGAAGATCGACGAATTCGTCGCCGAGGCCGCCAGGGCCCGCTGAATTCCGTCTCGGTTTCCGTTTCCGTTCCGCTGCGGTTTCCGTTTCGGCATTCGGACGTCTCGGCGCCGCACCGTATTCACGGTGCGGCGCCGTTGTTCTGCCGGGTGATGAATCCGGCCACGGGTGCGGAATCCCGTATCGATGTGCGGTCCGTTCCGCTCGTACGGTGATGTCAATGGCACCGGCGGATGGGAGTGACTCGCTCATGGCTCTGCATTCGGCGCCGCGACTCGGTGTGGTGGTTCCTTCGGGGAACGCCGCGGCCGAACCCGAGATCGGCAGCCTCGTCAGCCCCGCATTCAATGTCCACACCTCACGCTTCCCGGTCCTTCCCGGAAAAGACCTCCGCGGCCGGCTCGAGAAGTACAACGACGTACTCCCCGATGTACTGGGGAATTTCGGTGGCCTGCGTCTCGACGCGGCCGTCGTCTCCTGCACCGGCTCGCACTACCTCCTCACCCCGGACGGCGACCGTGCCCTCTGCGCGGAGCTCTCCGAGCGGGTGGGAGCCCCCGTACGGTCGGCGGCGCTCGCCATCCTCGACACGGCGCGTGCGGTGGGCGCCGAGCGGCTGGTCCTGATCTCGCCGTACGAGCCCTGGCTCACCGAACTGTCGCACGCCTACTGGCAGTCGGCCGGACTCGCCGTCGACCGCGTGGTCAAGATCCGGGCCGGCGCCCGCTTCTCCCCGTACGACGTGACCACCGAGGAGCTGGTCGCCCAGGTGCGTGAGGCCGAACTCCCCGAGGACGCGGCCCTGTTGTTCACCGGCACCGGCATGTTCACCTTCGACGCGCTCGCCGAGCTCGGCCGGGACGGCGGGCACACCCTGCTCACCTCCAACCTGGCGAGCGCCTGGTGGGCCCGGGACACCCTCGGCCTGCCGGCCGAGGGTCCGGACGCGCACCCGCTGCTTCGCCGGCTCGCCGAGCGGACCGGCACGCGGGCCGCCGCTCCGGGCACCGGTCACGCCGCCACCCCCGGCGGCGGCGCGGCCGCTCGCGACGCCGCCGTGGCCGTGTCGTGAGCGGCGATACCGCCTCCCACGGGCCGGTCGCCGTCGTCGGCGCCGGGCCCGTGGGGCTGACCGCCGCGCTCGTCCTCGCCCGGACCGGTGTCCGCGTCACGCTCCTGGAGTCCCGGGAGACGCTGGCCACCGAGTCCCGCGCGTCCACCTTCCACCCCTCCACCCTCGACCTCCTCGACGAGCTCGGCGTCGCCGCCGCGCTGCGCCGCCAGGGCCGTACCGTCGACCGCGTCCAGTGGCGCGACCTGGACGGCCTCGTCCACGCCGAGCTGGACTACTCCGTGCTCGCCGGGCACACCGGTCACCCGTACCGGCTCCATGTCGAACAGGCCAGGCTCACCCCGCTGTTGCTCGCCGAGCTGACGGCCACCGGTCTCGCCGACCTGCGGTTCGGGACCACCGTCACCGGGGCCGAACACCTCGGCGGCGGGGGCATCGGCGGTGGGGACATCGGAGGCGGAGGGAAGGGCGGCGGGACCGGCGGCGGGGTGCTGCTGCGCACCAAGGACGCGGCGGGGCGGGTCACCGCCACCCGCCACCCGTACGTCCTGGCGGCCGACGGCAGCCGCAGCCTGCTCCGCGAGCTCGCCGGGCTCCCCGGCACCGCCGAGGAGTACCCGGACTACGCGCTCCGCGTGGTCACCGGGACGCCGCTCGACGAGCTGGTTCCCGGGCTCGCCCCGCTGTCCTACGTCCGCGACGCCCGGGCCTCGTTCAGCGCCCTGGGCATGCCCGACCACTGGCGGCTGATCTTCCGGATCCCGCGCGGCACGGACCGTGAGGCCGTCCTCGCGCCCGAAGCGGTACGGGCCAGGGTCGAGCAGGCCCTGCCGGGCGCGGCAGGGAAGGCCGTCAGGATCGCCGACGCCCACACCTACCGGCTCGCGCGGTTCCTGCTGCCGCGCTACCGGGCCGGCCGGGTGCTGTTCGCCGGGGACGCGGCCCATCTGACGTCCACCGCCGGCGGACTGAACATGAACTGCGGAATCCACGACGCCGTGGATTCGGCCCGGGCCCTCGCCGCCGTCCTGCGGGGCGACGCCCCCGGCGACGCGGCGCTCGACGCGGCCCTCGAACGGCGCCGCTCCGTCGTCGAGACGGCGGTCATCCCGCGCAGCGAGGCCCGCACGGCCGGACTGGACAGCGCGGACGAACTCCCGGCCCGGCTCGCCTCGTTGCGGCGCACCGCCGCCGACCCCCGAGCCGCCGTCGACTACCTGCTCAAGGCATCACTTCTCGACGTCGCACCACGACCACTGAAAGGTGACGCACATGCGGATCTGGTTTCACAAGCACACCGTTGAGGGACGTCTGCCGCTGCTCGACCAGTGGTACCGCGAGCACCTCGACGCGATCGCCGCACCCGGCACGACCATCGACATCAAGACCCTGCCGGCCGACACCTACCCCGACGCCACGCCGTTCGGGCTCGTCGGCCACCACTCCGCCCAGGTGCTCTTCAGCCGCCACTTCTCCGAGTCCGCGCTCGTCGCGGAGCGCGAGGGCTACGACGCCTGGGTGATCGCCGCAGGCCAGGACCCCGGCCTGCGCGACGCCCGCCACCTCGCCTCCATCCCGACCCTCGGCTACGGAGAGACGGCCTTCTTCCTCTCGGCGCTCACCGGGCAGCGCTTCGGCGTCCTCGGCTTCATGCCGCCCCTCGAAGAGCCCATCCGGGCCAACATCCGGCAGTACCGCCTGGAGTCCTCGCTCAGCTCGTACGAGGTCGTCCCCGGCGGCTGGGACTCCGTACACCGCTCCCTGGAAGGGGACTTCGACCAGTTCGTCGAGGTGTACTCGGCGGCCGCCGAACGTGCCGCGCGGGCCGGTGCCGAGGTCATCATCCCCGCCGAGGGCATCCCCAACGAGATCCTCTGGCACCTCGGCATCCACGAACTGCACGGCCTGCCCGTCGTCGACCCGGCCGGGCTCGCCGTCAAGCTCGCCGAAACCCTCGTCCAGCTCGGCGAGTTGAAGCTCTTCCAGCGCAGCGGGCACGGCTACTGGTTCAGCCGCCCGGACGAGCCCGTCGCCAAGCACCTGGAGCAGGTGTTCCTCGGCGAGGCCCTCTAGGAGATGCCGTGTCCGCCGCCTTGTGCGCCCTCCTCGGCCCGTCTCCGTCCTGCGCGCCGGCTCCGCACCGCGCCCGGTCCGCCCGCCGCGCCGCCCCGGCCACGCCTGCCGCTCCGCCTCCGCCTGCCGCTCCGCCTCCGCACGCCGCCACGCCCTCGAAGGAGTCACGCTCATGACGTACGACGCCTACGGCCGCAACACCGCGGCCACCGACCCCGCCGCCCCTTACTACCGCCCGCGCCGGCTGCGCCGCACGCCCGCGCTGCGCCGGTTCGCCGCCGAGACCCGCGTCGGCCCCGCCAACCTCGTGCAGCCCCTCTTCCTCCGCGAGGGCCTCACCGAGGCGCGGGAGATCCCCTCCATGCCCGGCGTCTTCCAGCACACCCGTGACACCCTCCGCAAGGCCGCCGCCGAAGCGGTCGCCAACGGGGTCGGCGGGCTCATCCTCTTCGGCATCCCCGAGCACAAGGACCCCACCGGCACCGGCGCGGTCGACCCGGACGGCATCCTCCAGGTCGCCCTCCGCGATGTCGTCGCCGAGGTCGGCGACTCCACCGTGATCATCGGCGACATCAACCTCGACGAGTACACCGACCACGGCCACACCGGAGTCCTGGACGCCAACGGCGACGTCGACAACGACGCCAGCATCGAGCTGTACGCCCAGGCCGCCGTCGTCCAGGCCGACGCGGGCGCCCAGATCGTCGCCCCCAGCGGCATGATGGACGGCCAGGTCCGCCGCATCCGCGAGGCGCTCGACCGGGCGGGCCACCAGTCCGTGGCGATCCTCGGCTACTCCGCCAAATACGCCTCGCACTTCTACGGCCCCTTCCGGGACGCCGTCGAGTCCACCCTGCGCGGCGACCGCAAGGGCTACCAGCAGTTCCCCGGCAACATCCGCGAGTCCCTCCTGGAGGTCTCGCTCGACGTGGCCGAGGGCGCCGACCTGGTGATGGTGAAGCCCGCCCTCGCCTACCTCGACATCGTCCGGCTCATCGCCGACCACGTGCAGGTGCCCGTCGCCGCCTACCAGGTCTCCGGCGAGTACTCCATGGTCGAGGCGGCCGCCGCCAAGGGCTGGATCGACCGCGACCAGGTCGTCCGCGAGAGCCTGGCCTCCATCCACCGCGCGGGCGCCACGCAGATCATCACCTACTGGGCCTCCGAGTTCGCCCAGACGCTGGACCGGTGACCCGGTGAGCCCGTCCTCCACCATGCTGGTCCTCGGCATCAGCCATGCCAGCGCCCCGCTCGACCTCCTGGAGAGACTCGCCGGCACCGACCGTCCCGCCGAGGACCTCGTCTCCGACGTCACCTCCGTCGACGGCATCGACGCCGCCGTCGTCGTCTCCACCTGCAACCGCCTGGAGATCTACGCCGAGACCCGGGGCGGCCCCACCGGCTTCGGTGACGCGGGCGAACCGGCGAGCGCCGGCGAACTGACCGGCCTCGGACGGCTGTTCGCGGAGCACACCGGCGTCGACCACGACGAGATCGCCCCGCACCTCTACAGCCACCACGCCGACGGAGCCGTACGCCATCTGTTCGCCGTGGCCTCCGGACTCGAATCGGTCGTGGTCGGCGAGGACCAGATCCTCGGCCAGGTGAAGCTCGGCCTCGAACGGTCCCAGCGGCTCGACCGCACCGGCCGGGTCCTCGCCAAGGCCGTGCAGACCGCCCTGCGCGTCGGCAAGCGGGCCCGCAACGAGACCGGACTCAACGAGGCGGGCCGCTCGCTCGCCACCGCCGGACTCGGCTTCTTCGAGCGCCGGGTCGGCTCCCTGCACGGCAAGACCGCCCTGGTCATCGGCGCGGGCGCCTTCGCCGGGGTCGTCGTCGCCGCGCTGCGGCGCTCCGGCCTGGAACGGGTGCACGTCGCCAACCGCACCCCGGAGAAGGCACAGCGGCTCGCCGAGACCACCGGGGGCGTCGGGTACGACCTGACGGACCTGCCCGCCCTGCTCACCGAGGTGGACGTCGTCGTCGGCGCCACCGCCGCCACCGGCCACCTCGTCTCCGCCCGGGACGTCGAGGAGGCGCTCGCCGCCCGGGACGGCCGGGAGCTGTTCCTGCTCGACCTGTCCCTGCCGCACAACATCGCGCCCGGCGCGGCCGAACTGCCCGGTGTCACCTTCGTCGACCTCCGCCGGATCGCGGAGGAGGGCCAGGAGGACGAGATCTCGGCGGCCAGCGTCCAGGCCGCGCACGAGCTGATCGACGCGGAGGTCGAGCAGTTCCGCACCGGACTGCGGCTCGCCGGCGCCAAGCCGGTCCTCACCGCGCTGCGGACCGCGGCCACCGAGGCCGCAGAGGCCGAACTCGACCGGCTCGCACGCCGGTTGGACGGCATCGACGGGATCGACGGCACGGTGCGGCGGGAGATCGACCGCAGCGTGCGGCGCATCGTCGACAAGGCGCTGCACCAGCCCACCGTCCTGGTGCGCGAGCTGGCGGCCGACCCGGACGGCGCCCGGCACATCGCCGCCTTCACCCGCCTCTTCGCGGCGGCGGACGCCGAGAGCGGCGCGGTGAGCCCCGCCGTGAGCACCACCCCGAACGACCCGAGCCCCCCGCACGCACAGGACCCCCAGCGTGCGCAGCACGACCCGAACGCACAGCACGACCCGAACGCACAGAACCCCCCGCATGCGCGGAACGACCCGAACGCACAGAACGAGACGAAGATCGAGGCCATCGCATGAGTGACATCTCGGCTCTCTGGGAAGCCGAATCCATCGCCGTCATCGGCGCCAGCGAGCGCCCCGGCGCCCTGGGCCGCAAGCCGCTCGACTACCTCCTCCGGTACGGCTACAAGGGCCGCATCCTGCCGGTCAACCCGCGCTCCCCGGAGATCCTCGGCGTCCCCGCGTACCCCAGCGTGAAGGACGCCCCGGGCCCCGTCGACCTGGCCCTGATCATGGTCTCCGCCGAACGGGTCGCCGGCGCCGTCGACGACTGCGTGGCCGCCGGCGTCAAGCTCGCCGTCATCGCCTCCTCCGGCTTCGCCGAGACGGGCGAGGAGGGCGCCCGTCTCCAGGACGAGATCGTCGCCAAGGCCCGCGCCGGAGGCCTGCGGATCATCGGCCCGAACTGCATCGGCGCCGTCGGGTACGAGAACCGCGTCCTCGCCACCTTCAGCCCCCTCTTCGGCGCCGAGTCCGTGCCCTTCGAGCCCGGCACCCTCGCCTTCGTCAGCCAGAGCGGCGCCCTCGGCTTCGGGGCCGCCAGCCTCGCCCTGGAGCGGGGCCTGCGCCCCGGCTGGGTCGTCAGCACCGGCAACGACGCCGACGTCACCGCGCTCGAAGTGCTCCGCGAACTCGCCGCCGTCCCCGACGTCACGGGCCTGCTCGGCTACCTGGAGGACACCCCGGACATCGGCACCCTCCGCGAACTGGCCGGCTCCGGCAAGCCCGTGGCCCTCCTCAAGTCGGGCCGCACCGAGGCCGGCGGCCGGGCCGCCGCCTCGCACACCGGCGCCCTCGCCACCGACGACCGCGTCCTGGACGCGGCCCTGCGCGGCCTCGGCATCGTCCGCGTCGACGACATCGACGAACTCCTCGACGTGGCACGGGTCTTCGAGTCCGAGCGGCGCCCCACCGGGAACCGCGTCGCCGTGGTCACCACCTCCGGCGGCTCCGGCATCCTCGCCGCCGACGCCGTCGGGGCCCACGGCCTGGAGCTCAGTGCCCTGGAGCCGCGCAGCAAGGAGGCGCTCGCCGAGATCGTCCCCGCCTTCGGGGCCATCGACAACCCCGTCGACATCACGGCCACCGTCCTCAGCGACCCCTCGCTCTTCGACCGCTCCCTCGACGTCCTGATCGCCGACGACACCGTCGACATCATCGTCGCCGCCTTCTGCGTGATGGCGGGACCCGATGTCGAGAAGGCCGTCAACGCCCTCTCCCGGGCGGCGGAGAAGGGCGGCAAGCCCATCCTCGTCGCCCGCACCGGCGCCGACTTCCTCGCCCCCGACGCCCCGCGCGACCTGCGCGAGGCCGGGCTCCCCGAGTACCCGACACCGGCCCGCGCCCTGCGCGCCGCCGCCGCCCTCTGGGAGGTCAGCCGCCCCCGTACCCTGCCGGACGCCCCGCGCCCCGGGACCGTGCCCGGCCCCGGCGCCGAGGCCACCGAGCCCGAGCTGAAGCGGCTCCTCGCCGAGGCCGGGATCGCGGTCCCGAAGGGCCGTATCGCCGAGGACGCCGAGGACGCGGCCCGCGCCGTGACCGAGGTCGGCGGTACGGCGGTGCTCAAGGCCGTCGTACCCGGCCTGCTCCACAAGACCGAGGCCGGGGGAGTGGAGATCGGCGTCACCGCCGACACCGCGCCCGAGGTCCACGCCCGCCTCGCCGCCCTCGGCGGACAGGTGCTCGTCGAGGAGCTGATCGACGAGAAGGGCGAGGGCGTCGAGCTGATCGTCGGCGTCCACACCACCGACCTGGGCCCGGTGCTCACCGCCGGTCTCGGCGGGATCTTCACCGAGGTCCTGGACGACGTCGGCCACCGGCTCCTGCCCCTCGCCCCGGGCGAGGGGGCCGAACTCCTCGCCGGACTGCGCGGCGCGAGGATACTCGGCGGGGCGCGGGGACGGGACGCGGTGGACATCGAGGCCGCCGCCGAACTCCTCCACAAGGTGGGCGAGTTGGTGCAGGACTGGCCCGCCGGCTTCGCCCTGGACCTCAACCCGGTCCGGGTCCTGCCGAAGGGCGCCGTCGTCCTCGACGCGGCCCTCGGCTTCGAGGCCCCCGAGGAGGCCGGGCGATGAGCGGCGCAGGGACCGCGAGCAGAGCGCTCTTCGAGCGGGCCCGCCGGGTCACCCCCGGCGGCGTCAACTCCCCGGTGCGCGCCTTCGGGGCCGTCGGCGGCACCCCGCCCTTCATGGCCTCGGCCCAGGGCCCGTACCTCACCGACGCCGACGGCAACGAGTACGTCGACCTGATCTGCTCCTGGGGCCCGATGATCCTGGGCCACCGGCACCCGGCGGTCGTCGAGGCGGTCACCCGGGCCCTGTCGCTCGGCACGTCCTTCGGCGCGCCGTCCACCGGGGAGGTCGAGCTCGCCGAGGAGATCGTCGAGCGGGTCGCCCCGGTCGAGCAGGTCCGCCTCGTCAGCTCCGGGACCGAGGCGACGATGTCGGCGATCCGCCTCGCCCGCGGCTTCACCGGACGCGGCAAGATCGTGAAGTTCGCCGGCTGCTACCACGGTCACGTGGACGCGCTGCTCGCCTCGGCCGGCTCGGGCCTCGCGACCTTCGCGCTCCCCGACACACCGGGTGTCACCGGAGCCCAGGCGAGCGACACGATCGTCCTGCCGTACAACGACCTGGCCTCCGTCGAGAAGGTCTTCGCCGAGATCGGCGACGAGATCGCCGCCGTGATCACGGAGGCCGCCCCCGGCAACATGGGCGCGGTCCCGCCGCTGCCCGGTTTCAACGCGGGCCTCAAGGAGATCACTTCACGGCACGGGGCGCTCTTCATCTCCGACGAGGTGATGACCGGCTTCCGCGCCAGCCGCTCCGGCTGGTACGGGCGGGACGGCGTCGCCCCCGACCTGCTGACCTTCGGCAAGGTCATGGGCGGCGGCTTCCCGGCGGCGGCCTTCGGCGGCCGCGCCGACGTGATGGCCCACCTGGCCCCGACCGGGCCCGTCTACCAGGCGGGCACGCTCTCGGGCAACCCGGTCGCCACCGCCGCCGGGCTCGCCACCCTCCGGCACAGCACCTCCGAGGTGTACGAGCGGCTCGACGAGGTCTCGACGACGCTCGGCCGCGAGGTCTCGGCGGCGCTGACCAAGGAGGGCGTGGCCCACCGGGTCCAGTACTCCGGCACGATGTTCTCGGTCTTCTTCACCGAGGACGAGGTCGTCGACTTCGACGGCGTCCGCGCCACGGAGTCGTACCGCTACACGCCCTTCTTCCACGAGCTCCTGCGCCGCGGCGTCTATCTGCCGCCCTCGCCCTTCGAGGCCTGGTTCATCTCGGCCTCGCACGACGACCGGGCGGTGAGCCGGGTGGTCGAGGCCCTGCCGGCGGCGGCCGCGGCGGCCGCGGCGGCGAGGCCCTGACGGCGGGCAGCGGACGAGGGACGAGAGACGAGGAAGGCCCCCGTGGCAGGACCACGGGGGCCTTCCCCTTCGTGTCCGTACGGATGCACACCCGGACGGGTTCACGCGGGTACGGATTCATTCGGGTACGGATTCACACGGGTACGGATTCGATCCCCGCACGCATTCGCAGCGGAACGGATGCGCATCGAAACGGGAAAACGGATGCGCATCGGTACGGTTGCGAGGCGCGTTACGCGTGACGCGTTACGAGGCGAGGTTGACCCGCACCTCGACATTCCCCCGTATCGCCTTCGAGTACGGGCAGCGCCCGTGCGCCGCGTCGGCCAGTCGACGGGCCTCGTCGGCGTCGAGCCCGGGAATGCCGACGGTGAGGACGACGGACAGATGGAATCCGCTGTCCTCCTTGTGGAGGGCCACCTCGGCGACGACCGTGTCGTCCGTCAGCGTGACCTTGGACTCGCGCGCGGAGACCCGGAGCGCGCTGTGGAAGCAGGCGGCGTAGCCGGCGGCGAAGAGCTGCTCGGGGTTGGTCGCGGTGCCGGACCCTCCCACGGCCTTGGGGCTCGACAGCGGAAGGTCGAGCAGCCCGTCGGAGGAGCGCACGGCGCCGTTGCGCCCGTCTCCGGTGGAGGTGACCTCGGCGGTGTAGACGACGGCCATTTCGTCATGCCTTTCGACATCGGGAAAGGGGGAATTCCCCCAGTCTCGGGCGCGGCCGAATTCCGGACGCTACGGATCTCCGCAGTCCCTTCCCGCACCCTCCGGAATAGCGTGGAAAGCATCACAGACCGTTGGACACGAGGGAGTTGGCCATGGCGGGACCGCTGACCGGAGTACGCGTACTGGAATTCGCGGGCTCGGCACCGACGGCGTTCGTCGGAACCGTCCTCTCGGGGCTCGGCGCCGACGTCGTACGGGTCGACCGGGCGCCCGGAAGCACCACCGGCCCCGACGAGCCGCGCCCGGCGGAGAACCCGCTCTCCCGCGGCCGCCGTTCGGTCGCCCTCGACCTCAAGAGCCCCGAGGGCGTCGAGCAGGCCCTGTCGCTCGTCGAGCACGCGGACATCCTGGTCGAGGGCTTCCGCCCCGGCGTCGCCGACCGGCTCGGCATCGGGCCGGAGGCGGCCCACGCCCGCAACCCGCGCCTGGTGTACGGGCGGGTCAGCGGCTGGGGCCAGCAGGGCGAGTGGGCCGGCCGCGCCGCCCACGACCTGGCCGTCCTGGCCCTGACCGGGGCCCTGGACGTCGACCCGGCCACCGGGGACCCGGAGCTGCCGCCGACCGCGTACCTCTCCAGCTTCGCCGGCGGCGCCAACGCCCATGTGCAGGGGCTGCTCGCCGCGCTCCACGAGCGGGGGCGCTCGGGCCGGGGCCAGGTCGTCGACACGGCGCTCGCGGACGGCGCCGCCCTGATCTCCACACTGATCCACCAGTGGCGCGAGGTCCCCGGCAACCACACCGTCACCGACGCCCCGCACTACTCGCTCTACCGCGCCGCCGACGGCCGTCACCTCGCGGTCGCCGCCATCGAACCCCGGCTCTACCAGAACCTCCTGGAGCAGCTGGGCCTCACGGACGGCGGCCTCCCGGACCGCTCCGACGCGGCGGCCTGGCCCGCCCTGCGCGAGCTGATCGCGGCCCGCTTCGCGACCCGGGACCGCGAGCACTGGGTGAAGCTCTTCGACGCCGTGGACGCGGGAGTGGCCCCGGTCCTCACGGCGGCGGAGGCCGCCGCACACCACCAGCTCGCCGCCCGTGGGGCCTTCGTGGAGGTCGGAGACAGCGCCACCCTCCAGCCCGCCCCGCCCTCCCGTTTCGACCGCACGCCCGCGGCGGCCCCGGGCCGCGCGCCCCTCCCCGGCGAGCACACGGAGGAGGTCCTCGCCGAGTGGCGGGGGTGAGCACGGCCGGGAGCCGGGGCGGGTGACCGCCCCGGTCACGACTCCAGACAGCGGAGCACCGCGAGGATCCGCCGGCTGTAGCCGGTCGTCCGGGTCAGCTCCAGCTTGTCGAAGACGGTGTTGAGGTTCTTCTCCACCGAACTCAGCGAGAGGTGCAGCTTCTGCGCGATGGCCGCGTTCGTGTGCCCCTCCGCGAGCGCCTCCAGGACCGTCCGCTCCCGGGGCGTCAGCCGCGCGAGCGGATCCCCGTGGGTGGTCCGGACGACCAACTGCCGTACGACCTCCGGGTCGATGACGGCCCCGCCGGCGTGGATCCGCTCCAGCGCGTCGAGGAACTCCTCGACCTGGGCCACCCGGTCCTTGAGGAGATAGCCGATCCGCTCGGCGCCGGACGCGAGGAGCTCGGCCGCGTAGCGGCGCTCGATGTGCTGCGAGAGCACGAGCACCCCCACCTCCGGCCGGCGCTCACGGATCTCGACGGCCGCCCGCAGCCCCTCGTCCGTGTGGGTCGGCGGCATCCGGATGTCGACGACCACGACGTCGGGCCGCCGCTCCTCGACCTCCTTGAGCAGCGTCACCGCGTCCCCGAGTGCCGCCAGGACCTCGTGGCCCTCCTCGGCGAGCAGCCTGACCAGGCCCTCACGCAGCAGGGTCGAGTCCTCGGCGAGGATTACGCGCACGGCAGCTCCGCGGTGATGACGGTCGGTCCCCCGAGGGGGCTGTCGATGTGCAGCACGCCGTCGAGCGCGGCCACCCGGCTGCGCAGGCCGGTCAGCCCGCTGCCGGTCTCGCTCGCGCCGCCCGTGCCGTCGTCCTCGACCCGGACGGTGAGCCGCGCCCCGTCGAGGAGCACGCTCACCGCGATCGCCGAGGCGGAGGAGTGCCTGGCCGCGTTCGTCACGGACTCCGACACCACGAAGTAGGCGGCCGTCTCGACCGGCCGGGGCAGCGGCGCGGAGACCTGGAACCGGGTCCGCAGCGGGATGCCGCTGCGCTCGGCGACTCCGCCGATCGCCTCTTCGAGTCCCAGGCTGTCGAGCGCCGACGGATACACCCGCCAGGCCACCTCGCGCAGCTCGGTCAGCACGCCCCGGGACTCCTCGTGCGCCTGGAGCAGCAGCGCGTCGGCCTGCTCGGGGTGACGGCCGCGGCGGGCCCGCCCGATCAGCATGGCGAGCGCCACCAGGCGCTGCTGCATCCCGTCGTGGAGATCGCGCTCGATGCGCCGCCGCTCGGCGTCCACGGCCGCGACGACGGCGGCCCGGCTGGCCGCGAGTTCGTCGATGCGGCGCTGGAGCAGCTCCCGCTCGGAGGGACCGAAGCACTCACGGGCGGTCCGCGCGTCGAGCGCGGCCAGCGAGTGGAGACCCTGGACGTCGAGGAAGAGCAGCACACCGCCGAGCAGGACCTGGGTGAGCAGCTCGTCCCAGTCGAGCGTGCCCCGCCCCGCGCCGTACGCCAGGATGACGGCCAGGACGGCGCCGAGGACGAGCAGAGCGATCACGACCGCGCAGACCAGTCCCGTACCGGTGCGGACGGCGAGATAGCGCAGGACCTTCCGGTCCGAGGCCTTGTAGTGCCCGGGGAAGAGGTCGCCGAAGAAGACGGAACGGCGGACCCGTTCGAGGGTGACCAGGCGCCGGGCGCCGGCCCGCAGGATCTCCAGGGCGCCGGCGCGGGTGCGGGGCCAGAGCAGGAACGGCCCCAGGGCGGTACCGACGACGAGGAAGAAGAGGGCGCCGAGCAGCGCGGTCGCGCAGCCGAGGAGGGTCCCGAGCCCTCGGCGGGGCCAGGACGGGACGGTCGTACGGGTGGCGGGTCCGTCCCCAGCCGCGCCGTTCCCGGTACCCGCCGAACCCCCGTCCCCGTGCACGGGGCCCGACACTAACGCGCCCGCACGACCCGGGCAAGATCGCCAGGAGCGTGCGGGAAGCGGTGCCGTACCGGTGGGGCGGGAGCCTCGGGTCACGACACGCGCCGGTGCTGGGCGGCCCGGCCGCGGCCGCGCAGCCGGACCGCCACATAGGCCACGACGGCGACGGCGACCATGACGAGCACCGCCTTCGACAGGACACCCACGTACGTCTCGACGACGTCCCAGCGGTCGCCCAGCCAGTAGCCGGCCAACACGAGGACGCTGTTCCAGATGAGGCTGCCGAGCGTGGTGAGCATGACGAAGAGCGGCATCGGCATCCGCTCGACACCGGCGGGCACCGAGATCAGGCTCCGGAAGATCGGCACCATCCGCCCGAGGAAGACGGCCTTGGTGCCGTGCTCGGCGAACCACTCCTCGGTACGGACCAGGTCCGAGGGCTTCACCAGGGGCAGCCTCCGCCAGATCGCGTGCATCCGGTCCCGGCCGAAGAGCACCCCGATCCAGTAGAGCGCCACCGCTCCCACCAGCGAGCCGAGCGTCGTCCAGAAGAGGGCCGAGGCCAGGCTCAGCACCCCCTGACCGGCGGCGAAACCGGTCAGCGGCAGGATCACCTCGCTGGGCAGCGGCGGGAAGAGGTTCTCCAGGGCGATGGCGAGGCCGGCTCCGGGGCCGCCCATCGTGTCGACGAGGCCGGCGGCCCAGCCGGCGACGCCGTCGGCGGGCTGCTGGGCGATCGCCGTGGTCGTGAGGTCGAGGTGCATGAGCGGGACTCCAAGCCGGCCGGGAGGGTGCGGGGCGGGTGCCCCGCGCTTCTCCCTCGAACCTAGGAATCGCGGCTCAGCGCCGGTATGAGGGTTCCCACCCGGCCCGGTGCGGTTCTCCGTACGCCCGACCCTGAGGAAAACCGCAGGGTCGGCTGATGCCCGGCCCGGCTTCCGGCGGACGGCCCGGCTCCCCGGTCCGGCTCCCCGGTCCGGCCGGAGGCCCTCCGGGGACCGCCTACCCTTGGACGCATGACGAGCAGCAGCGACCGGAGCACCGCAGTGAGCGTTGACGGCACCAAGACCTATGAGATCCGCACCTACGGGTGCCAGATGAACGTCCACGACTCCGAGCGGCTCTCCGGTCTGCTGGAGGAGGCGGGTTACGTCAAGGCCCCCAAGGGCTCCGACGGGGACGCCGACGTCGTCGTCTTCAACACCTGCGCGGTCCGCGAGAACGCCGACAACAAGCTGTACGGCAACCTCGGCCGGCTCGCCCCCATGAAGACCACGCGCCCCGGCATGCAGATCGCCGTCGGCGGCTGTCTCGCGCAGAAGGACCGCGAGACGATCGTCTCGAAGGCCCCCTGGGTCGACGTGGTCTTCGGCACGCACAACATCGGCAAGCTGCCCGTCCTCCTGGAGCGCGCCCGCGTGCAGGAGGAGGCGCAGATCGAGATCGCCGAGTCGCTCGAGGCCTTCCCCTCGACGCTGCCGACCCGCCGCGAGTCCGCCTACGCCGCCTGGGTCTCGATCTCCGTCGGTTGCAACAACACCTGCACCTTCTGCATCGTCCCGGCCCTGCGCGGCAAGGAGGAGGACCGCCGTCCCGGCGACATCCTCGCCGAGATCGAGGCGCTCGTCGCCGAGGGCGTCTCCGAGATCACCCTGCTCGGCCAGAACGTCAACGCCTACGGCTCCGACCTCGGCGACCGCGAGGCCTTCTCCAAGCTGCTGCGCGCCTGCGGACAGATCGAGGGCCTGGAGCGGGTCCGCTTCACCTCCCCGCACCCCCGCGACTTCACCGACGACGTGATCGCGGCGATGGCCGAGACGCCGAACGTGATGCCGCAGCTGCACATGCCGATGCAGTCGGGCTCGGACTCGATCCTCCGGGCGATGCGCCGCTCGTACCGGCAGGAGCGTTTCCTCGGGATCATCGAGAAGGTCCGCGCGGCCATCCCGCACGCCGCCATCTCCACCGACATCATCGTGGGCTTCCCCGGCGAGACCGAGGAGGACTTCGAGCAGACGATGCACGCCGTGCGCGAGGCCCGTTTCGCGAACGCCTTCACCTTCCAGTACTCCAAGCGCCCCGGGACCCCGGCGGCCGACATGGAGGGCCAGATCCCCAAGGAGGTCGTGCAGGCCCGCTACCTGCGGCTCGTCGCCCTCCAGGAGGAGATCTCCTGGGAGGAGAACAAGAAGCAGGTCGGCCGCACCCTGGAGGTCATGGTCGCCGAGGGCGAGGGCCGCAAGGACGGCGCCACGGACCGCCTCTCGGGCCGCGCCCCCGACAACCGGCTCGTCCACTTCACCAAGCCGGACGAGGACGTCCGCCCCGGCGACGTCGTGACCGTCGAGATCACCTACGCCGCCCCGCACCACCTGCTCGCCGAGGGCCCCGTCGCGGCGGTGCGCCGCACCCGCTCCGGCGACGCCTGGGAGAAGCGCACCACCGCGGCCGCCGCGAAGCCGGCCGGCGTCCTGCTCGGGCTGCCGAAGATCGGGATCCCGGAGCCGCTCCCGGCGGCCGAGGTCCCGGCCTGCGGAAGCCACTGACACCCGTTCGTACCTGTGGGGGGAACGCATGGAGAAGTGGATCGTCTACGCGCAGTACGGATCGGGTGACTCCTACTTCACCGAGGTGGTCCATCGGGTGACCGGGACCCGGGACGACGCCCGGGAGGCGCTGCTCGCGGCCACCAGGACGTACCGCGAGCCCATGCGGGAGAAACGGCGCGAGGTCTACCGCATGCCCGGCGGCGACAGCTACCTGGTGATCGTCAAGGGCGCGGTGACGCTGACCGAGATCACGATGGGCATCGCCGAGCTGGTCCACGACTCGAAGGCCGGGGCGCCCGAGTAGCGGCGCGCCGCGGCGGACGGCGCGTCAGGGGGCCCGGCTCCGCGGGCCGGGCGCAGTAGGCTGCCGATCATGCTTGTCGCCGCCGCCGTCTGCCCCTGCCCGCCGCTCCTCGTGCCCGAGGTCGCGACCGGCGCCGCCCCCGAGCTGGCCGCCGCGCGGGCGGCCTGTACGGATGTCGTCGGGCTGCTCGCCGCGGCGCGCCCCGACCGGCTGTACGTCGTCGGGCCGGCCGACGAGGGCGCCCACGGCGTCTTCCCCGCGGGTTCCACCGGCTCCTTCGCGGGCTTCGGCGTCGACCTCTCCGTACGCCTCGGCGACTCCGTCCCTCCGGGCGCGGGATCGGCCACCACGGGCGCGGGATCGGCCACCGGCGGCGGTGGATCGGCCACCGCGGACGGGGGAACGGCCGCTCCGGGCGGGGCCCCGGCCGCCGGCGGCGAGCATCGGCCCGCCGCCGACCGTCCCCTGCCCGCCTCCCTCGCCGTCGCTGCCTGGCTCCTCGGCCGGGCCGCGTGGGCCGACGCGCCGATCGAGGGCCTCGGCGTCGACCCGACGGCGACGCCGGACGTCTGCGCCGGGATCGGCCGCGGCCTCGCCGACTCGGCCGAGCGGGTCGCCCTCCTGGTGATGGGCGACGGCAGCGCCTGCCGGACCGTGAAGGCCCCGGGCTACCTCGACGAGCGGGCGGCCGGCTTCGACGCGGAGGCAGCCCGCGCCCTCGGCGCGGCGGACGCGGCCGCGCTGCTCGCCCTGGAACCGGAGCTCGCGTACGAGCTGAAGGCGGCCGGCCGCGCCCCCTGGCAGGTGCTCGCGGGCGCCGCGCAGGGCGCGGACCTCGAGGGGCGGCTGCTCTTCGAGGACGCGCCGTACGGCGTCGGGTACTTCGTGGCCGCCTGGTCCTGACGGCCCCTGGTCCTGACGGCACCGACCTGCGGAAACGGCGGACGGCCGCGGAGCGAGCTGC